>JBDHZQ010000111.1:0-8354 GCA_039811945.1 Propionibacteriaceae bacterium | reverse complement strand
TGGTCTGTGGCCGGTACGGTCGACCGACCCGGCCGGCGAGCTGGACCGGTCCTTCCGCAGCCGCAGCCGTAGCGACACGATCCGCTTCGTTTCGGCAGGAGGCGTCTTGTTCGGGCTCGTCCGGGGCCGCGACGAGTGATCCAGCATCTGCCGATCACCGGCCAGATACCGGTCGACCCACCGCTTCACCGTCGGCCACGACACCTGGAACCGGGCAGCAACCTCGCTGATCGGAAACCCTGGTCAACGACCAGCTGGGCAACCTTCACACGATGACGCGGGGTCAAGGCTGCGTTAGCCTGGTTCGCCGCGCTTGGCGCGTCGATCACCCGCTGTCTGGGAGGGCGATCGACGCGCTAAGGAAGCGCTGATCAATCATGTCCCGGCCGTGGCGCACCGGATCGGGCGATCCGCTTCCCCCACATCTGTGACCCGTACGCCCGGTACGACCACGAGATGTGGTGGTACCGGCTCATCGGAGCCTCGCACGTCCTCGCTCGGAACAGCATTGATCAGCGGTTCCTTAGCCGTGCGTCCCGCTCGGCCGATGTGAGGCGGTCGAGCTGATGTCAGCGTGCAGCCGTACCAACTTCACGCGAAGCGACCCGTCCTCGGTGCCGACCTCGACGTGACCGCCGTCCGGGCCGAATCCGAGATCCACGAGCCAGGCCCGAAGATCGTCGTGGGTCGTGGGCAGCCACCACGTGACCCGTTCGAACCCGTCGGCGCGCAGGGTGTCGACGGCAGCCTGAACGAGCCTGCTTCCGTGCCCACGACCGCGGGCCGGAGGGGAGACGAGAAACTCGGCGATCTGACCGTCGGTCGTCGCTGCGTCCTCGTCGGGTGAGGGCGTCACGCAGACCATCCCGACGACGTCACCGGCGTCGGTGGCGACGAGCACGCGGCACTCGGCCAGCGGAGGCCGGGTGATGGCCTGGTGCCAGACGGCCGCGATCTCGTCGACGCTCGTCTGCGCCACCAACGCGTGGGCCGGGTGCCCAGGATCGCTCATGGCCGCGAACTGAAGGGCGGCAATGTCGTACGCCTCGGCCGGCAGGGCCAACCGGACGAAAGCGGCATGGTGTGTCATCGCTCGCGACTGTACCCGGCCCGAGCCGGAACCTCGGCCTGTCGGCCCGGAGCACGACCCGTCAACGACGACTAGGGTTGTCGGGTGCCTGACTCCGCATTGCGTACGCCGCCTGCCCTGCCCCGCGACACAGTCCGGGTTATCCCCTTGGGAGGGTTGGGTGATGTCGGGCGCAACATGACGTCGTTCGAGATCAACGGCCGGCTGTTGCTCGTCGATTGCGGTGTCCTGTTCCCCGAAGACGACCATCCGGGCGTCGACCTGATCCTGCCCGGCCTGGACGCCGTCGCCGACCGGCTCGACGAGGTCGAAGCGCTCGTGCTCACCCACGGTCACGAGGACCACATCGGGGCGGTGCCGTACCTGCTGCGGAACCGGCCGGACATTCCCGTGTACGGCTCCCGCCTCACGCTCGCGTTCGTGCAGTCCAAGCTGCGCGAGCACCGCATCCGCGACGTCGACCTGAGGGTCGTCTCCGACAATCAGCGGGTGACCGTCGGGCCGTTCGGCCTGGAGTTCCTGGCGGTCAACCACTCGATCCCGGACGCGCTTGCCGTCTGTATCCGCACCGCCGGCGGCACGATCCTGCATACCGGCGACTTCAAGATGGACCAGTTGCCGCTCGACGGTCGGATCACCGACCTACGTGGTTTCGCCCGCCTCGGCACCGAGGGCATCGACCTGTTCATGACCGACTCCACGAACGCCGAGGTGCCGGGTTTCACGACCGGCGAGCGCGAGGTGGAGGCAGCTTTGGAGCGCGTGTTCGACCAGGCGCAGCAGAAGCTGGTGGTGGCTTGCTTCGCCTCCCACGTGCACCGTGTCCAGCAGGTGCTGAACCTGGCCGTGGAGCACCGCCGGAAAGTGTGTTACGTCGGCCGGTCGATGGTCCGCAACATGGGCATCGCGCGCGACCTGGGCTTCCTCAAGGTGCCGGCGGACACCCTGATCGAACTCAACGACCTCAAGCGGTACCGCGACGACCAGGTCGTGATCGTCTCGACCGGGTCTCAGGGAGAGCCGTTGTCGGCCTTGGCGCGGATGGCGAATCGTGAGCACCCGCACGTCGAGCTGACCGGCGGCGACGTCGTACTCCTGGCCTCGTCGCTGATCCCCGGAAACGAGAATTCTGTCTACCGGGTGATCAACGGTCTCACGCGGCTGGGGGCCAAGGTGGTCCACAAGGGAAACGCGCTGGTGCATGTCTCAGGTCACGCCAGCGCGGGGGAGTTGCTCTACTGCTACAACGTCGTGCGGCCGCGGAACGTGCTGCCGATCCATGGGGAGGTACGGCATCTGGTCGCCAATGCGAACCTCGCCATCGCCACCGGGGTTCCGGCGAAGCGCACGATCGTGGTCGAGGACGGCGCTGTCGTCGATCTCGCCCGGGGTGAGGCGAAGGTCGTCGGGCGCGTGGATGCCGCCTACATCCTGGTCGACGGCGCCAGCGTCGGCGGGCTGACCGAGGAGTCGCTCGCCCATCGCAAGATCCTCGGCTCCGAAGGATTCATCACGGTTGTGGCAGCGGTGAACCTGCACGCGAAGCGACTGCAGTCCCTCGACATCCACGCCCGTGGATTCGTCGAAGACGACGGGGTGTTCGACGAGGTACGGCAGCGGCTCGTCGAGGATCTCAGGTCGGCTCTAGTCGACGGTGTCGAGGACCAGCATCAGCTTCAGCAGACGATCCGTCGCACGATGGGTCGCTGGGTGTCGAATACCCACCGTCGTCGGCCGATGATCGTGCCCGTGGTCGTGGCAACCTGAGGCGCTTCGGGGACCGAACCCGTTGATTAGGCGACCTTCCCGGGGTGCTGTATTCTGTACCGGTTGCTTGGGCGCCGTCGCGCCCGATCCCTTGATCGAGGAGTAGTTCGAAGTGGCTGCCGTGTGTGATATCTGCGCCAAGCGTCCCAGCTTCGGTCACAACGTGCCGTGGTCGAAGAAGAAGACCAAGCGTCAGTGGAGCCCCAATATCCAGCGTGTCCGCGCGGTGGTCAACGGGGCCCCGATGCGGGTCAACGTGTGCACGTCGTGTCTGAAGGCGGGCAAGGTCCCGCGCTGACCGTCCGACTCGCAGCCCGGCCCTGATGGATCAGGACCGGGCTTTCGTGTCGTTCCCCTCTGGTTGGTCGTCGGCGGTGTCGGTCGACGCTGGCGTCTCACGATCGAGGCCCACGAACCTCCGGAAGGGCTCCAGGCCTTCGACGATCATCGGATGGTCGTGCCGTACGAACGTCTCCGGAGTGAGGACGAACCGGCGCACCAGGGCTGCCGTACCCATCCGGTCGAGGAGGTCTTCGCCGTTGTCGCGGTAGCCGAGCTTGCGGCTGACTCGGTCGGACGGTTCGTTGTCGAAGAGGGCGGCGGAGTTGAGTCGGGTGGCGCCGAGGTGGTCGAAGAGGAAAGCGCACATCGTCTGGCGCATCAACGTGCCGATTCCGCGCCCCTGATGGCTCAAACCCAGCCACGAGCCAGTTTCTCCCGTACGGGTGACCGCGAAGTTCTTGGCGACGAAGTCCTGCACCCCGACGCAGACGCCCTCGTAGAACACGACCGTGGTCAGGGTCCACTTGGCCGGAGACCAGGAACCTCGGGATGTCCAGTAGAACGAGGCGGTGTTGTACGGGAGCTTCTCTCTCGGCTCCAACGTCCACGGCAGGGCGAACGGCATGAAGTCTGGGGCGTGGATGCCGTCGAGCACCAGGTCGACCAACAGCGGGATGACGTCGTCGGTCAGAGGCCGCAACTCGATCGGGCCGGCGGTGATCCGCAGCCCGAACGGCGGGAAGATCTGTTCCAACGAAGGCATAGACGTCAGCGTGCCAGCCTGAGGGGTACGGCTGCACTCGATTTCCGCGGGACCGATGCGACGTCAAGCAACCTTGACATGAAGTTAAGGAAGCTTTACATTGGTCGTGTGACGAACCCCGAGCCCGTCGAAGCCCAGCCCCGTTCTCGTCTTCCACTGGTCCTGTTGTGCGCCTTGCTCCTGATGCGCTTGGCGATGCTGTTACTGACCGATGGCATCTCCTATGCCGCGGCGCGCATGGGTGGTGATCCGTCGCCGCTGGTCAATGCCCTGATCTCGTCGAACTACTGGATCGTGGCGGTCGACATCGTGACGCTGATCGTGGTCGCGAAAGTCCTGAGGCGAGAAGGAGCCAGGCTTGGGTCGCTGTTCTCCCCGGCCCGCGTCGGGCGCGATCTACTGCTGGGCTTGGCCGCCTTCGTCATCTTGACGATCGCCCTGACGGTGACGACGTTCGTCGCGAATCTGGTGGTTTACCAGGGTCCGCCACCGGCGACGCAAAGTACGGTCGTTCCGTCACTCCTGATGGGGATCTGGTCGGTGTCGATCATGCCGATCACGATCGCGCTGGCCGAGGAAGTGCTCTACCGCGGCTATCTGCAGCCGAGATTCCAGGGGCGTCTGGGTACGGCAGTCGGTCTGCTCGTGGTGGCACTGGGTTTCGGCCTACAGCATCTGGCCTTCTCCCTAACGTCGCCTCAAGCCGCTCTTGCACGAGTATTGGCGACCTCCGGGGCAGGGATCGTGTTCGGGCTGCTGTACCTGTGGTTCAAGCGGCTGCTGCCGCTGGTCATCGGGCACTGGCTGGTCGATGTGCTGTTCCTCGGCCTCCCACTGCTCCTCACGGCTTCGAGCTCCTCGTGAGTGCGCCTGCCGATCGGCGCTTCGCTGCCAGGTTCGTCGTAGCCCTGGCCGTCTATGCGGTCCTGCTGATCGCTGGCATTCTGATCGCGAATGCGCTGCCGGGCTCTTTCTGGAGGTTCCTCGCGATGGCCTTGCCCGTACCCGCACTGCTGCTCGTCGTGCGAGCCGTGGCCAAGCAGATCCGTGAATCCGACGAGTTCCAGGCCCGCGCGACGATCGAGTCGCTCGCCGTGGGGTTCGCGGGAGGCTCGTTGACGACGTTCACGTACGGCCTGTTCCAGGTGGTCGGGGCGCCGGCCGCGAACTGGATGCTGGTCTGGGCTGTCTACGCCGCGTGGTGGATCATCGGCCGCGCAGTCGTCTGGAAGAAATACCAGTGAAGAACCGCCTGCGTGAGCTGCGGGCGCGTGACGGGCTGACCCAGGCGGACTTGGCCGACGCCCTCGAGGTCTCGCGTCAGACCGTCCATGCGATCGAGTCAGGCAAGTACGACCCGTCCTTGCCGTTGGCCTTCCGAATCTCCGCGCTCTTCGGCTTGCCGATCGACCAGATCTTCGACCCCGGCTCACCGACGACAGGAACTGTCGGTCGCGTTCCCTAGTCTGTCGACGTGGCATCGATGTGGCAGACCCCGCTGTTCCGTGAGCTTGCCGTGCCTTTGGATCGGATCCTGGGTGAACGTACGGCGAAACCGTTCACCGCTCTGGGTCTCTTCACGGTCAGGGACCTGCTGCAGCACGTGCCGCGCCACCTGATGAGCGGAACGGATCTGAGTGATCTCGGGCAGATCGTGCGCGACCACCGGCGTGGCGTCGGGGAGGACTACATCGCGGTGGTGGCCCGGGTCAGCTCAGTGACCCGGGCGGGGCGGCCACCCAAGGAACGGGTCGAGGTGACGCTGACCGATGGAACGGGTGAGATCGCCGCGACGTTCTTCGGTCGACCTCACCTGATCTCCTATTGGCAAGGTCTGTTGAGCAAGTCAGACCGAGGAATCTTCGCGGGCAAGCTCGGATGGTTCCAGAACCGTCCTCAGCTCGCCCACCCGGCGTTCGTCATGATCACACCGGACGGCTTCCTCGGCAGCGAGCAGAACGCGACGATGGCTCGCCACGTCACCCGGTCGAGTTTGATCGGCCTCTACCCGCAGTCGGCGAAACTCCCGACCTGGACCATCGCCCAGTGCGCGGAACTTGCCGTCGATCGGATCGGTGGCGTGGCCGATCCGCTGCCCGAGTGGGTGCGCGACGAGACCGATCTGCTGGATTTCGAGTCGGCCTGCCGGGCGGTCCATCTGCCGGATAGCCGTACGGCGCACGAGGCCGGCAAGCGTCGGCTCGTCTTCGACGAGGCATTCGCCACCCAGGTTGCCATGGCCTACCGGCGGGCGGATTCAGCAGGTCACGTCGCGATCCCGAGGCCCCGGCGGGGCGGTGCGATGCTCGACGCCTTCGACGCCAGGCTGCCGTTCGCCCTGACCGAGCAGCAACGACAGATCGGCGACGTTCTGATCGAGGAACTCGACCGCACCCGACCGATGCAGCGGCTCATCCAAGGGGAGGTCGGATCAGGCAAGACCGTGGTCGCGCTGCGCGCGATGCTGGCCGTGGTCGATGCCGGGGGGCAAGCCGTACTGCTCGCCCCCACCGAAGTGCTCGCCCAGCAGCACGCCGCGTCGATTCGGGCGTTGCTCGGTGACTTGGCCGACGGGGGAGGCCTGTTGGATGGGCCGGAGCACGCGACCGATGTCGTGGTGCTGACCGGGTCGACGCCCGCCGCCCAACGACGCGACGTTGTGCCGAGGATCGCCTCGGGGCAGGCGGGGATCGTGATCGGCACGCATGCATTGTTGGAGCCGACGGTGACCTACGCCGATCTCGGCTTGGTCGTGGTCGACGAGCAGCATCGCTTCGGCGTCGAGCAGAGGAATGCCTTGGCCGTACGAGAGGGTCGCCATCCGCACGTCCTGGTCATGACGGCGACGCCGATTCCTCGCTCGGTCGCGATGACCGTGTTCGGTGATCTGGACGTGTCCACGATTTCCGAGCTTCCCGTGGGCAGGGCCGACGTGGTGACGACTGTGGTCGACACAGCGGCGCGCCCAGCGTGGGTGGCGCGGGTGTGGGAGAGGGTCGCCGAAGAGGTCGCGGCCGGGAGACAGGCTTTCGTCATTGCGCCGAGAATCGGCGCGACCGAGGGCGCCGGAGCGTCGGTGGAGGAGTTATACCTGACCCTGACCGAGGGACCGCTTGCCGACCTGCGGGTGGCACAACTCCACGGGCGGCAGAGCGCCGACGTCAAGAATGACGTGATGCGTCGGTTTGCCAGTGGCGACATCGACGTGTTGGTAGCAACGACCGTGGTGGAAGTCGGCGTCGACGTGCCCAACGCAACGGTCATGGTGATCTGCGATGCCGAGCGGTTCGGCATCTCCCAACTACACCAATTGCGTGGGCGGATCGGTCGAGGTTCGTTCCCCGGGGTGTGTTTGATGCTGACGACGGCTGAGCAGGGTACGGCAGCGCGCGACCGGTTGGAGGAGGTCGCGGCGACTCGTGACGGCTTCGTACTGGCCGAAGTGGACCTGAAGCAGCGTCGGGAGGGTGACGTTCTGGGGCTCAGTCAGTCAGGCGGGCGGTCGAGCCTGCGACTTCTGCGCGTGTTGGATCATGCCGCCGACATCGCGATCGCCAGGACCATCGCCGAACAGATCGTGGCCGACGACCCCGAACTGACCGATCCAGGAATCCGCGACTACGTCAGCTACGTCGAGTCTCTGGCCGAAGGCGACTGGGCCGAAGCGACGTAGGCGTGGTCGGTCCCTACACGCGGCGGTGTCCGTACCGGTACTTCTCGATCGGATCGGGGCCGAAGACGAACGACCGACCGCTGATCTCGGTGACGTCGATGCGCACGAAGTTGGTCTTGACCGTCGGCACCCAGGGCATCAGAGGCAGCGCCTCGACGCGCGCGACTTGGGCGTCGCCGGTCACGATCTCGGCGCCGCCCCGTGCAACGACGCTCCACCCACCCTCGTCGTTCCAACTGTCGACCTCGAACGCGACGCTGGAATTGACGACGATCTCCAGGAGCTTCGAGCCCTCCGCGGTGCGGAAGACGATCGACTCACCGTCGACAGCAAAGTTGACGGGAAAGATCTCTGGCAGCCCGTCGAGGGCTGTTGCGAGGCGGCCCAACTGCTGTCCGGCCATGAGGTCCCAGCAGCGGCCTTCGTCGAGAACGGTCACGGGGTTCGTCGTGTCAGCCATGGGGGAAGTGTCGCACGGTTGCTGGCGCCCCGCGCCCCGGCCCACCTGGTCGCTGGCCATTGAACGGGGTAGTTGCGCTGGTAGCGAGCAAGCCCACGGCAAGACACGGTCCCGCGCTGATGGTGCGAGCCGGGTAGCGGGGGAGGTTCCTTGACACGAAGTAATCGAACGTCTATTCTATTTGGATGACAGCCATCACCCCCCTGGCGGTCGTCACCGACGACTCGACCGTTGTTGTTTCTGGTTCACCTCCTGCCCAGACCGAGTCCGCGTCCGAGTTTGCGTCTCGGTCCGAGCCAGAGTCCCTGTCGCTGTCTCA
>JBDHZQ010000110.1:0-8386 GCA_039811945.1 Propionibacteriaceae bacterium | reverse complement strand
GCCGGGTGGCTGACCGAGTACTCGCTCAGCGTCGACAACCTCTTCATCTTCCTGATCATCATGAGCAAGCTGAAGGTGCCGCGGCACCTCCAGCAGTTCGCCCTGCTCGTGGGAATCGTGCTGGCGCTGCTGTTTCGCGGGGTCTTCATCGCCTTGGGCGCGGCGCTCATCTCCCAGTTCGCCTGGATCTTTTTCGTGTTCGGCGCGTTCCTCATTTACACCGCCGTGGGCCTCGTCAAGGATTACCTCGAGGAGGACACCGACGACGAGGCGACCGACAACTACGCGATCCGTTGGGTCAAGAAGAACTTCAAGTTCACGGCTGACTACAACTCGACCCGACTCACGGTCAAGCAGGACACGACGCGGTTCATGACGCCCATGTTCCTCGTGGTCGTCGCCCTGGGCAGCACCGATCTGCTCTTCGCGCTCGATTCGATCCCGGCCATCTACGGACTGACGAATGAGCCGTACCTCGTCTTCACGGCCAACGTCTTCGCCCTGATGGGCTTGCGCCAGCTCTACTTCCTGCTCGGGAACATGCTGCGCAAGCTGGTCTACCTGTCGCTGGGGCTGTCGGTGATCCTGGCCTTCATCGGCGTCAAGCTCCTCCTGCACGCCCTGCACGAGTACGGCCTCGACGAACGCTGGTTCGGGGTTTCGGTCGAAGTGCCGCTGTGGTTGTCGCTGGTGGTCATCATCGGCACTCTCGCCGTGACGACCGTCGCTAGCTTGGTCAAGGCGAGTCGTTCGGCGTCAGCGTAACGGCCCCACGCTGACATGGTCGGCGCCGACGACGGCGGTCCGGGGGAGGCGCCCGGTGATCCAGCCGAGTAGGTTGGCATCGGTTCCGGAGACGACGGTCGTTCCGGGCCGGTTGCCCAGCGTTCCGTTCCAGCCGCTGCTCGCCCGGACGCGGATCAGGGGACCTTCGGCGAGATCGGTGCGTCGCGCGACGTTCCACGCGAGCAGCCACGTAGCCGCTTCCTTGTCGACGTCGACAAAGCCGAAGCCGCAGTCGAGGTCCACGTGGTGAATCACGATCTCGTTCAGGCGGGCCAGCGGGAGGTCGGCGGCGATCATCCCGGTCGAGCCGACCGGCGCCGCCCACTGGGACGGCGTCAACTGGCTGAATGCCGAGTTGAGCAGACCGGCGGAGGTATCGAGGTCGATCTGCACGTCCAATGGCGAGCGCCGAGAGCCGATTTCCAGATCCCGAGGGAGGTCGTCGGGTTCGATCACGGGCGCAGTGCCGGCTGCGATGCTGGCGACGCACCCCCGGAGCGCGTCTGCGTTCCGTGCCAGATGAGCGGCTACGTGCGCTCGAGTCCACCCGGGCAGCGGGGTCGGTGCGGACCAGTCGGTCTCGGTGATCATGATGGTGTCGCCCAGGAGGCGTTGGGTGGCCGCCATCTTGACCCGTCGGACGTCAGCAAGGCGCTGGGCGTCTGGTGCGGTCATGGCGCAAACCTACCGGCGAGGCTGAACGAGTGGCTGGCGAGCAGCCAACTTCTTGTCGGAGCCTCCACCTACCATGTCTCGGGTGACACATCAGTTGATCGTTCGCGGGGCGAGGGAACACAACCTCAAGAACGTCTCGCTCGACCTGCCCCGTGACGCGCTCATCGTCTTCACAGGTTTGTCCGGGTCGGGCAAGTCGTCGCTCGCCTTCGACACGATCTTCGCCGAAGGCCAGCGCCGTTACGTCGAGTCGCTATCGGCGTACGCGCGCCAGTTCATCGGGCAGATGGACAAGCCGGCCGTCGACTTCATCGAGGGATTGTCTCCGGCGGTTTCGATCGACCAGAAGTCCACGTCCCGGAACCCACGCAGCACGGTGGGAACGATCACCGAGGTGTACGACTACCTCCGCCTGCTGTTCGCCCGCGTGGGCCGGCCGCACTGCCCGATCTGCGGCGAGCCAGTGGCTCGCCAAAGTCCCCAGCAGATCGTCGATCGGCTCTTGGCTTGGCCGGAAGGCACCCGATTCCAGGTCCTGGCGCCGGTCATCCGCGGTCGAAAGGGAGAATACGTCGACCTCTTCGCCGAACTCGCAGCCGAAGGATTCGCGCGGGCCAGGGTCGACGGCGTGGTCCACCCCCTGACCGCTCCACCGTCCCTCGACAAGCAGAAGAAGCATCACATCGACGTGATCGTCGACCGTTTGGCGGTCAAACCGTCAATGAAGCAACGGTTGACCGACTCGGTCGAGACGGCCCTGAGGCTGGCTCAGGGCGTCGTCAGCATCGACTTGGTCGACGAGCCCGCCGACTCACCTGACCGCGAACGCCGCTATTCGGAGAAACTCGCCTGCCCGAACGAGCACGACATCAGCCTGGAGGAACTGGAGCCGCGGCAGTTCTCGTTCAACGGCCCGTGGGGAGCCTGCCCCGCGTGCTCGGGTCTCGGTACGACGCTGGAGGTGGACGCCGACCTGGTCATCCCCGACGATCTGCTCAGCCTCGCCGACCATGCGGTGGCGGTGTGGAGTTCACCCACGGTGTCCGGGTACTTTCACAACCTCCTCTCCGGCATGGCCGCCGCCGAGGGATTCTCGATGGACACGCCGTTTCGCGACCTGACTGCTCGGGTCAAACAGTTGGTGCTCCACGGTTATCCCGATGCTGTCTCGGTACGGCATCGCAACCGGTACGGGCGCATCCGCACGTACAGCGCAAAGTTCGAGGGTGCGATTCCCTACGTCGCGCGCCGGCATGCCGACGCCGAGTCCGACACTGCGCGAGACCGCTATGCCGAGTACATGCGGGAGATCCCGTGCTCGACGTGCCACGGGGCGAGGCTGAAACCCACGTCGTTGGCGGTCACGATCGGCGGCACGAACATCGCCGAGGTAGCGGGGATGTCGATCGCGGACGCGGCCGTCTTCTTGGCCGACTTGGACTTGACCGATCGCGAACGCCAGATTGCCGAACGCGTGCTCAAGGAGATCAACGAGCGCCTTCGGTTCCTGCTCGACGTGGGCTTGGACTACCTGTCGCTCTCCCGGCCGGCCGGCACGCTCTCGGGTGGCGAGGCGCAGCGCATCCGGCTGGCCACCCAGATCGGATCCGGGTTGGTCGGAGTGCTCTACGTGCTCGACGAGCCGAGCATCGGCTTGCACCAGCGGGACAACCGCCGATTGATCGACACCCTGGTGAGGCTCCGCAACCTGGGCAACACACTGATCGTCGTCGAGCACGACGAGGACACGATCCGCACCGCCGATTGGGCCGTCGACATCGGTCCGGGGGCCGGAGAGCACGGCGGGGAGGTCGTCGTATCCGGCCCGGTATCGAGCCTTCTGGCGAGCAAGACGTCCCTGACCGGGATGTACCTTTCGGGCCGCAAGAAGATTCCCCTGCCGAGCCAGCGTCGTGCGCCCACCGGGCGCGCGGTCACGGTGGTGGGTGCCACCGAGAACAACTTGCGCGACCTGACGGTGTCGTTCCCGCTGGGGCAACTCGTGTCGGTGACCGGAGTGTCCGGGTCGGGAAAGTCGACGCTCGTCAACGGGATTCTCTATGCGGCTCTGGCCAAGCGCATCTACAACGCCAAAGCCGTACCGGGTCGTCACCGCCGGATCGAGGGTGCCGACCAGATCGACAAGATCATCCACGTCGACCAGTCGCCGATCGGCCGTACCCCGCGATCGAACCCTGCGACGTACACGGGCGTGTTCGACCGGATCCGCAGCCTGTTCGCAGAAACGCCCGAAGCGAAGGTGCGTGGCTACCAGCCGGGCAGGTTCTCGTTCAACGTCAAAGGCGGCCGGTGTGAGAACTGCGCCGGCGACGGCACGATCAAGATCGAGATGAACTTCCTCCCCGACGTCTACGTGCCGTGTGAGGTGTGTCACGGCGCTCGCTACAACAGGGAGACGCTGGAGGTCCACTACAAAGGCAAGACCATCGCTGACGTGCTCGACATGCCGATCGAGGAGGGGGCAGAGTTTTTTGCCGCCATTCCCGCGATCGCCCGTCACCTGAAGACGCTCAACGAAGTGGGCCTCGGGTACGTCCGCCTCGGACAGCCCGCGACCACGCTTTCCGGCGGGGAGGCTCAGCGGGTCAAGTTGGCCTCTGAACTGCAACGTCGCGCGACCGGACGCACCATGTACGTCCTCGACGAGCCCACGACGGGCCTGCACTTCGAGGACATTCGCAAGTTGCTCGGGGTGCTCGACCGGTTGGTCGATGCGGGCAATTCGGTCGTCGTCATCGAACACAACCTCGACGTGATCAAGTGCTCCGATTGGGTGATCGACCTCGGCCCCGAAGGCGGATCACGGGGCGGGGAAATGCTCGTGGCGGGCACGCCCGAGCAAGTGGCCGCCGATCCGACCTCCCACACAGGCGTCTTCCTCAGACACGCGTTGGACGGCACGAACATCGAAGTGGCAGAAACCTTGGTCGACCTCGACTCCGAGCTCTCGGCCAGGGGGACGACGCGACCTCGGCGGTTGTCGGCGGCCGCACGGCGCGCTAAGAGCGCCTAAGGTACGGGTCACATCTCGTGGTCGTACCGGGCGTACGAGTAGAGATGTGGGGGCAGCGGATCGCCCGAACCGGTGCGCAGCAGCCGGGACATGATTGATCAGCGTGTTCTTAACTACGCGATCGTCAGGGCGTCCCCCGAGTCGGTCACGGTCGCAGCCTTCAGCGGCTGCCTCGCCGGACCTTGGGTCACGGATCCGTCGGTGATCGAGAACTTGGATCCGTGGCAGGTGCAGTTGATCGTGCCGCCGCTCACCTGGGAGACGGGGCATCCCTGGTGCGTACAGATCTTGTCGAAGGCCTTGTACGTCCCGGCTGCAGGCTGGGTGACCACGAACTTGCCGTCGGTCATGATGAACCCGCCTCCTACGGGTACGTCGGCCTTCTTCACGATCGCACCCGCCGCTTTCGTCGTACCCGCTGCCGATCCTGCAGCACCCGCCGAACCGACGGACCCGACTTTCGAGGCCTGGGCCGCCGAGGTGGCCGGACCCGCCGCAGGTGCCGAGTTCGAGCCGCAAGCAGCCAGTCCCACGGCGGCAGCGGCGAGGCCAGCACCGCCGAGGATGAGGCTGCGACGGCCGAGGAGGGGATTCATGGGAGCTCCTTACGATGTGCTGCACTGCACAGTGACACCGAATCATTGAAGGATCAATAGTTGGGTCCTGTGACTTCCTGAGAGTATCGGCGCGGCGCACTACCGTTGACCGGGTGGCAGATCCGGCGACCTACCGACCCCGGTCGGGTTCCATCCCGACGAACCCCGGCGTCTACCGGTTCTCCGATTCGAGCGGCCGTGTCATCTACGTGGGCAAAGCGAAGTCCCTGCGGCAACGGCTGAATTCCTACTTCGCCGACCCGGCCGGGCTCCACACCCGCACCAGGATGATGGTCCACACGGCGGCCAAGGTCGAGTGGACCGTGGTGCAGAACGAACTCGAAGCGCTGCAACTCGAATACACGTGGATCAAGCAGTACGACCCCCGCTTCAACGTCAAATACCGCGACGACAAGTCGTACCCCTGGCTCTGCGTGACGTGGTCGGAGGAGTTCCCACGGGTGTTCGTCGGTCGCGGCAGTAAGAAGCGCGGGTGGCGGTACTTCGGGCCGTACGGCCACGCCTGGGCGATCCGCGAGACCGTCGACGCGATCCTGGGCGTCTTCCCGATGCGATCGTGCTCGGCGGGGGTGTTCAACGCCGCGCGCGCCTCGGGCCGGCCCTGCCTGCTCGGCTACATCGACAAATGCTCGGCGCCGTGCGTCGGCCGGATCGACGCCGACCACCATCGGGCCATCGTCGACGACTTCTGTTCGTTCGTAGGCGGCCAGTCGACCGTCGTCGTCAACCGGCTGAAGACCGAGATGGCGATCGCCGCACGCAACCTCGAGTACGAGCGGGCCGCCGTCGTCCGCGACCAGTTGGCCGCCCTCGAGCGGGCCCGCGAGCGGAACGCGATCGTCTTGAGCGACGGAACCGACGCAGACGTGATCGCCCTCGCCGTGGACCAGTTGGAGGTCGCCGTCCAGGTGTTCCACGTGAGGGACGGTCGAGTTGCAGGGGAGCGGGGATGGGTGGCAGACCGGGCCGACGACTCTGACGTACCCGAACTCGTCGAGGCGTTCCTGCTCCAGCTGTACGCCGACCTCACGTCACCGGACATGACAGCCCAGGAACGCCGGCGGGCGATCCCACCGGTCGTGCTCGTACCAGCCATCCCGGCGAGCGGAACCCTCCTGGAGACACTGCTGGAGGAGGAGCGCGGCGCCCGAGTCCGGATCAGGGTGCCCCAGCGAGGCGACAAGCTGGTTCTCCTCGACACCGTCGCCCAGAACGCCGCCGAGGCTTTGGTACGGCACAAGACCCGGCGCGCGAGCGACCTCGGCACGCGGACCCGCGCGCTGGAAGAGATCCAGACGGCGCTCGGCCTGCCCACCGCACCGCTGAGGATCGAGTGCTACGACATCAGCCACCTGCAGGGCCAGGAGACCGTCGCCTCGATGGTGGTCTTCGAGGACGGATTGGCACGCAAGTCGGAGTATCGGCGATTCGTCGTGAGAACGGTCGAGTCCAACGACGTCGGGGCGATGAGGGAGGTCCTGAGTCGACGCTTTCGGAGACTCAAGGACGAACGCCACATTCTGGCCGACGCCGACGACGCCGTGGCTGGACTCGTGGACGCCACGACCCGTGCCCCGCGAGGCTTCGCCTACGCCCCGTCGCTCGTCGTCGTGGACGGCGGAGCGCCGCAGGTCAAGGTGGCCGCCGAGGTGATGGCCGAATTGGGCGTCGTGGACGTCGCGGTGTGCGGCCTGGCGAAGCGTCTCGAGGAGGTCTGGCTTCCCGGGGAGGAGTTCCCGGTCATCCTGCCCAGGTCGAGCGAAGGCCTGTACCTCTTGCAGCGGGTCCGTGACGAAGCTCACCGGTTCGCCATCAGTCACCACCGCGGTCGGCGCAGCGTCAGCATGGTCGAGTCCCTGCTCGACGACGTCGCAGGTCTGGGGGAGGTACGGCGCAAGGCACTCCTGCGCCGGTTCGGGTCTTTGAAGAAGCTGCGCGCGGCCTCGGCGGCCGATGTCGCAGCCGTACCCGGGTTCGGGCCGAAACTCGCCGCAACCGTCGTAGCGGCGGTCGCCTCACGCGAGGCGACCGAAGTCGTGAACTTGACCACCGGCGAAATCGTCGAAGGCGTCTGACAACGCTTGGCACGGGGCAGCTCCGTCGCCCCCGATCGGGGATGTCGATGGAAGGATGAGGCCGTGAGCAGCACGCAACGAGTCGTCGTGATCACCGGGATGTCGGGTGCCGGGCGTCGGACCGCCGCGCACGCGATGGAAGATCACGGCTGGTACGTGGTCGACAATCTCCCGCCGGCCATGCTTCCGGACTTGTCACGCTTGCTGGCAGCCGAGGGGGTACGGCGAGTCTCGGTCGTGCTCGACGTGCGCAGCCGTGGAGATTTCGAGCAGTTGCCCGACGTCTTCACCGAGCTGGGGCGCGACGGCATCACGCCGGAGATCTGTTTCATCGAGGCTGGCGACGAGGTGATCGTGCGAAGACAGGAGTCGGCCCGTCGGCCCCTGCCGCTCCAGGAGGACGGTCGGCTGATCGACGGGATTCAGCGCGAGCGGCGCATGCTGTCCACCCTGCGCGCCGCCGCCGACATGGTGATCGACACCTCGAACCTCAACGTCCACCAGCTGGCGCAGCGGGTGGCGCACGCGTACGGCGGGTCCGACCGCGACGAGCTGCGAGTGAGTGTCGTCTCGTTCGGGTTCAAGAACGGCGTTCCGATCGACGCCGACATGGTGTTCGACGTGAGGTTCCTGCCGAATCCGCACTGGGTGCCCGAGTTGAGACCTCAGACGGGCCTGTCGACAGCAGTCAGTTCGTACGTACTCGGCCAACCGGCTGCGGTCCCGTTCTTGGACCGACTCGTGGGCTTGTACGACACCGTTCGCCCGGGTTATCAGCACGAAGGCAAGCGGCAGGTCGAGATCGCGATCGGGTGCACGGGCGGTAAGCATCGGTCCACCGCGATGGCCGAGGAGTTCTCCCGGCGACTGCGTGAACAGGGGGAGACCGTGCAGGTCATCCATCGGGATCTGGGGCGGGAATGACCGGGCTCCAGCGACTCCCGGCTGTCGCCGCCCTGGGCGGCGGGCACGGACTGTACGCGACGCTGACCGCGTTGCGGCGCCTGACGGATCGGGTCACCGCGATCGTCACCGTGGCCGACGACGGAGGGTCATCCGGTCGGCTGCGTGCAGAGTTTGCCTGCCTGCCCCCCGGTGACCTGCGGATGGCGCTCGCGGCCCTCTGCGGTGACGATTCCGAGGGTCGGGTGTGGGCCGACGTGCTCCAGTCGCGTTTCACGGGAGCGGGTCCGCTCGGC
>JBDHZQ010000109.1:0-8481 GCA_039811945.1 Propionibacteriaceae bacterium | reverse complement strand
TGTGGTTGTACCAGTGGACCCAGGCGGCGGTGGCGTGCTCGACCTGGTCGACGCCTCGCCATGGTCCTTCGTGGTGGATGACTTCGCTCTTGTAGAGGCCGTTGATGGTCTCGGCGAGGGCTGGGGCTCCCCCAAGATCGTGGAGGGTTTCTCTATGCCGCCTCCGTTTGGAGGGCGGCGGTGGTCTCGTAGTCGACCGGGGACATCATCGCAGCAGAGCTGTGGCGACGCGTGGTGTTGTAGAACTCGAAGCACCACTCGAGCACGGCGGCTCTGGCGTGGTCGGGGTCGGTGAACTCGTGCCGGGACAGGACTTCCCACTCCAGGGTGGAGAAGAACGCCTCGGCGGCTGCATTGTCGAAACACGACCCGACCCTGCCCATGGACTGGCGAATTCCGTTGTCCCGACACAGTTTCGTGAACGAGTGCGCCGTGTAGGTCGAGCCTCGGTCGGTGTGGAACACGACCCCATCGATGACGGCCTTCCCGCCACGAACAGCCAAGGCCATCTGGATCGCCGCCTCCGCGAGCTCGGCGTCGGGGTGCCGGGACGTGGCCGCGCCGAGGAGTCGGCGGCTGTACAGGTCGATCACCGTGGCCAGGTACAGCTTCCCGCCGGCGGTCGGGATCTCGGTGATATCGCCCACCCAGCGAGCGTTCGCCCGGTCGGCGGTGAAGTCCCGCTTCAGCAGGTCGGGGAACTTCGGGGCGTTCTTGTCCTGCACGGTCAAACCATTGCGGCGCTTGATCTTTCGCGCGACCAGCCCCTGACGGCGCATCGAGTCCGCGACCGTCTTCTCGCTCACCGTCCAGCCCTTCTCGCGCAAGTCGACGTGCAGCCGCGGCGAGCCGTGCAAGCCCCGGCGCGCCGCGAACTCCTTGACAACGGCCGCGTCAACCTTGGCTCGCCGCTTCGCGGTCTTGGTCGGCTGCCGCTCGCGCCACTTGTAGAACCACGACACCGACAGCCCCAAGATCAGGCAGGTGAACGCGACGGGCACACGGTACAAGGTCCTCTGGTCGGCCACGAAGCGTGCCACGCTCACTTCGTCGCCTCCTTCACCCACAGGACCACGGAGCGCTTGAGGACATCGCGCTCCATCCGCAACTCGGCGTTCTCCGCGCGCAGCCGCTTCAGCTCGGCGATATCGCCCGTCGACAGGCCCCGAGTGCCTTCCTTAGCCTGCTTGTCCAGGTTGACCCAGTTCCCCAGCGTGCCCTCATTCACGCCCAGGTCGCGAGCGACCTGCGCGATCGGTTTCCCGGTCTCAGCGACGATCCGCACCGCGCCCTCCCGGAACTCCTTGTCGTACTTCTTCCGCTTCTCTGGCATGGCATCTCCTTATAGCCGATGCCTCCACGATCCGGGGGGAACCTCATTTCCCGCCGGTCGCCGCGGGTGTGGTGGTGGAGGTGGTGTGGGTTGATTGTGTGTACCGGTTCGACGAGACCGGGGTGTTGGTCGAGATCACGACCGGCCTGCCGACGATCGACGGGATCGCCGCGGGGGACTCCGAATCGGTGATCGGCCCGATCTTGGGTCAACCGGTCCAGACCGACGGCAACACCCGCCTGTACGTGGCCGACGAAACCCAGGGCTGGGCGTGGCGAGTCACCATCGAGAACGGGAAGATCACCCGAATCACCCTCTGCCGATGCCTCACCCCCAAAGCGGGAGTGGCTTCGTGCGGGTCCGACAAGGTTCCGCCGACTCAGGACATGTTGCAGGCCGCGTTGGACGCGAGCGTCCAGATCCTCAGGGTCGATAGCGTCGTCTGCACATCGAAAGCGGATTGGGCAATTGCACAACTCTACATCCTGCAGAACGGCGTCGACCGTGGGGGAACACTCGTCGTCCACCGGCAGAACGGGGTCTGGGTCAAGACCACTCTCATCACTCACGGAGGAAACTGCGTCCCGCTCGCCCAACACCCAGATGCTCCTCTGGACGAGATCAACGCGGCCGTGAACGGCCTGTGCAGCTTCGTGATCGGTCCGATGAAGCTGTGGGGCCAGCCCGTCACCGGGAGTGGTATCGGCGACCTGAAGCTCGGCATGACGGCGACGGATGCGGAGGGGCGGGGCTATCTCTTCCTGGCGGCAGGGGAAAACTGCAACGCCGGCTACCGCTCGGTTTCCACCCTTGACGACCTGAGGGTGTACCCCCGGGTTGGTGAGACCAAGGACCGACGCCAGATCGTTGACCAGATCCTGGTGTCAGACGCTGGGTGGCGTACCGCGGCGGGTGGGAGAGTGGGTATGTCGGCGTCGGAGACTCGCCGCCTCTATCCAGGCGCGACCCGCCGGGACAGTTACTGGTCGTCGGAGTACCTCTTGACCATGAAGGACGGCATCGGCTATCTCGTCTTCGTCATCAAGGCCAACTCCGACACGGTTGACTACATCATGGTCAACGACACCGGTGGTCCTCGATCCGACGGTTGTTGAGCGCCTTGGCCCGGGCGTTGGGGGAGCGCCCCCAGCCGCTCAGCGTCCGTGCCCTGCGATCCCACAGGTCACCGTTCAACCACGTCTTCGGTACCGAAACTGCCCCTCAGTTCGACCCGGATTCGATCTTGAACGTTCAAGGTGCTCTCTGAAGGCAGTTTGCGTCCGGGGCGTCGGCGGGGCGGGCGGTGGGGCGCTGATCGGCCGGCGCCTGAGCGGCAGACAGGCGCTGGTTGGGCCAACCACCCCGACCAGCGCCTGTCAACGACTCACAGCAAGTCGGTCAACACCGGATCTGCGAGAGCAAGCACCGACGACTGGGCTTGCAACGGCCCGCGAGCCCCGCGAAGCGCGGCGGCGATGGCCTGACACTGGGCGAGATCGTGAGCAGCCAAAGCGGTCTGGACCGCTGCGACCTTGCTCGTCGCCATGGACAGGCTGGTGACGCCCAAACCTGCGGCGGCTAAGGCGAACGCCGCGTGGCCTCCGGTTTCGCCACAGATCCCGACCGGCTTCCCGAGTGCCTGACCGGCCTCGGCCGTGGCCGCGATCAGATCCCACAGCGCCGGCTGCCACCCGCTCAGCAGCGGGGCGAGCTTGCCTTGCATGCGGTCGGCGGCGAACGTGTACTGGGCGAGGTCGTTCGTCCCGATCGACGCGAAGTCGCACACCTCCAAGATGTCTCGCGCACGGATGGCAGCAGCCGGTACCTCGATCATCGTGCCCGCCTTGGGCAGCCCGTACGACCGCACCTTCGCCGTGAACCACTCCGCCTCGTCGTACGTCGCGATCATCGGGGCCAACACCCACACCGTCGCCCCGGTCGCCTCGGCCGCCGCCGCGAGTGCCTCGAGCTGAGTGTCGAGCAGATCCTCGCGTTCCCGCTGGAGCCGAAGACCCCGTACCCCCAGCGCCGGATTCTCCTCCGGCCCCAGATCCGCGAACGCGAGCGGCTTGTCAGCTCCGGCGTCGAGGGTGCGTACGACGACCTTGCGAGTTCCGAACGCAGCAAGGACTTTCGTGTACGTCGCCGTCTGCTCCGCCAGGCTGGGCGCGTCGTCGCGTCCCAAGAACAGGAATTCCGTACGGAACAACCCCGATCCCTCGACGTCGCAGGCCCCGGCCTTCACCGCGTCGTCAGCCGTACCGATATTGGCTAGCAACTGCACCGAAACGCCGTCCTTGGTACGGCCCGGCCCCCGAGCGCCGGCCAAGGCAGCCGTCCGCCGCCGAGCCCGCTCGGACAGGTCACGCGACTCTTCGGCGGTCGGCTCCACGATTACCAGACCCGACGAGCCCTCGACGGCCAACGTCGTACCCGCTTCGATCTCCATCGCTCCGGCTACCTGAACCACCGCAGGAATTCCCAACTGCGCAGCGAGAATCGCAGTATGAGACGTCGGACCGCCGGCTTCGGTCACGATCGCCAGCACCGAGGCCGGCGTCAGGGTCGCGGTCTCCGCCGGAGCCAGGTCTTGGGCGACCAGCACGCTGGGTACCGGCAACTCCGGGATCCCTGGCTCGGGCAGGCCGAGAAGCCGAGAGACCGCCCGATCGCGCACGTCGCGCAGGTCGGTCACCCGCTCGGCCATGTAACCGCCGAGTTCGACGAACATGGCGCAGTACTCCTCGACGGCGAGCGACACCGCGTTGGTCAGGCCGCGACCCGAGGCCAACTGGGCGTCGATGCTGTCCAATAGACCCTCGTCGCGGGCCATCATTGCGGTGGCTTCGAGGATCGGCTTCGCGTGGTCGTCGGCCCGAAGGATGCGCGTCTCCAGGCCTTCGGCGACCGCCTCGAGCGCCGCCCGTACCTTCACCCCCGCGGCCGCCGGGTCGGTCGTCGGTTCTTCGTTCGCGGGCGCTTGGGGAGCGGGTCGTACGAGCACGGCCGGACCACTCGCCGTACCCGCACTGACCCCAATCCCGTGGAGGGTTCTGCTCATCACTCGTTGTCGAGGTCGCGTGACAGCAGGGCCACCAACGAGTCGAGCACCTCGGCGGCCTGGTCGCCTTCGGCCGACAGGGTGACGACCTCGCCACACTTCGCGCCCAGCGCCATCACGGCGAGGATGCTCTTGGCGTTGACGGTCTTGGCGCCCTTGGTGATCGTCACGGGTATGCCGCCCTTCGTCACCGCCTCGACGAACAGGGCTGCGGGGCGGGCATGCAGGCCGACCGACGACGCGATCGTTACATCACGAGTTGCCATGGTGTTCTCCTTAGGTTCGAATCGGAGCAGCCGGCTCCGTGGATGTGTAGGAACTCTGGGCGGTGAGATCACTCGTCCTGGGGAGCGAGGAGTTCGAGTACGACGTCGGGATCAGTCGCGGAGCGCAGAGCCGCAGCCGCATCTTCGTCCATCAGCACCTCGGCCAGGCTCGCCAGGATGCCGATGTGCTCGTCGCTGGCCGAGGCGATCGGGATCGCCACGTACACGGTCTCGCCGTCCCAGTCGACTCCGGCCGGGAATTGGAGGAATCCCAGCGCGGCTTTGGCGATGTGGTCACGCGATTCATTCGTGCCGTGGGGGATCGCGATGCCCTCGCCCATGTAGGTCGAGATCGACAGCTCGCGTTCCAGCATGCCGTCGATGTAGGCGGGGGACGCAGCCCCCGCCTCAACGAGCACCTGTCCGCACTGGCGGATGGCGTCTTCTTTGCTGGTCGCAGTCAGGCCGAGCCGTACGGACTCGCGGGCCAGGACGTCACTCAATGGTCTCTCCGTTCTTGAATGCAGCCTCGACCTGAGCGAAGGCCGGGTCGCCGACGTACGTGCTGAAGGGGACGATCACGGCCGTCGGGTTCGCGAACCCACGCGCCCGGTCGACGAGTCCTGTGTGGCACATGATCAGCTTGGCATCGGTGGGGATGCTGTTGACGGGAGTGTGCTCGACTTCGACGCCGTACGGCTTCAACTTCTTGCGCATCGCTGCCGCAACCATCGCCGAGGAGCCCATTCCGGCATCGCACGCGATGATCAGTTTCTTGACGTCGGCGGCGTTGACCGAGGCATGGCTGGCTGCCGTGGCGGTGGCTGCTGCTGCGGGTACGGCGGCGGATGCGGGTACGGCAGTGGCTGGGGCAGCGGTGCCGGCGACCGTGACGATGCCCTCGCGATGGGTAGCCTGGGCCGGGGTGTCGGCGACGGGCGCGGCGTTGACGAGCGGATGGGTGCCGACGGGGGCACCGGCGGTTTCGGCAGCGGCCTCAGGTGTCGTCAAGGGCTCGTCCCTCTCGCCCCGGCCGAAGCCCAGCAGCAGCGCGCCGACGAGCAGCGACACACCGGTGGCGGCGATGACCGAAGCGAGCATGGCGAGGTACCCGCCCTTCGGCGTGACCGCAAAGTAGGCCAGGATCGAACCAGGCGACGCAGGGGCGACCAGGCCGGCTCCGAACATACCGCCGACGAGCAGGCCGGTCGCACCGCCGGCGATCGTGGCGAGGATCATCTTCGGCTTCATGAGCACGTACGGGAAGTAGATCTCGTGGATGCCGCCGAAGAAGTGGATGATGATCGCGCCGGGGGTCGAGGGGCGCAGGGACTTCGGGCCGAAGAACATGTACGCCAGCAGGAGACCGAGGCCCGGGCCGGGGTTGGATTCGACCATGAACAGGATCGACTTGCCGAGTTCCTGAGCCTGCGCCGCGCCGAGCGGGGACAGCACACCGTGGTTGATGGCGTTGTTGAGGAACAGCACCTTCGCAGGCTCGACGAAGATCGACGCGACGGGGAGCAGTCCGGCATTCACGAGGGCCTGGACGCCCGACCCGAGCCAACCGACGATGGCCGAGACGACCGGGCCGATGCCCAGCCGGCCGATGACGGCCATGACGCCGCCCAGGATGCCCAGGGAGAAGTTGTCGACCAGCATCTCGAAGCCGCTGGGCACCTTGCCTTCGATCGACTTGTCGAGGACCTTCAGCACGAATGCGGCGAGCGGACCGATGATCATCGCGCCGAGGAACATGGGCACGTCGGCACCGACGACGACGCCCATCGTGGCGATCGCGCCGATGACCGCGCCGCGCTGCGCGTGAACCATACGACCGCCGGTGTAACCGATGAGCACGGGCAGGAGGTACGTGATGATCGGGCCGACCAACTTGGCGAGCGACTCGTTCGGAGCCCACCCAGTGGGAATGAACAGGGCCGTGATCAGGCCCCAGGCGATGAACGCGCCGATGTTCGGCATGATCATGCCGGCCAAGTAGCCGCCGAACTTCTGGATGCGGGCCCGGGCTCCGGGACCCTCGAGGTTCTTGTTGACGCGAGCGTCAGGCAGAACTGCTGACATGTGACCTTCCTTGACAACGGTGTCGCACCGACCGCCCTGGTCGGAGGGATGCAGAAAGGAAACAACACATTCAGACATATGTCAAGCAAAACGGACACAAACGGGTATCGGTGCTTCGATTGGGGACGTTCGACTCAGATACGTTCGCGGGGCTGGTCCGGCTGATGCGGCGTGGCGAGATCCTGCCCGCACCGCGTCGACCCAGGGTGGTAATTCACCCGGGGGCAGGTAGCCGAACCTCGTGGGCCGGACCTCGGGGAGATCACAGACGTGGGAAGCACGCGTCACGTGGTCCGACTACGCCAACGTTGGGTAGGTGTTCTGAGCACGGAGGTCGCAGACACGGAGGTCCGGGTAGACCTCGTGGTCGAAAGGCCGTGATCGAGAGGAGGCCTAGACGAACGTGCGGCTGAGGTCGCCGTACCTTTCGAGGGTGTCGGCGATCGTCGAGCGGATGGATTCGTAGGCAGCGTCCATCTCCGGGGTGGAGTCCAGCCGTACCTCGTCGGACTCCCCGCGCAGCAGGTCGTACCCCTCACCCAGCGTCGGGACCGCGCCGATGCCGACCAGGCCGAGGATCGCCGCGCCCAGACCGGAACCCTCGGCGGCTCCGGTCAACACCACCGGCCGGTTGAGCACGCCGCGCACCACGTGCTGCCACAGCGGAGACCGGAAGACTCCTCCCGTGGCACGGATTTCGTTCACGCGGTTCATGGTGCGAAGGCGGCGAAGGATCGTCCACAACTGGAGGGCAACGCCCTCGACCCCCGCTCGGATGAAGTGGGCCGGGGTGTGCGGCGCCCGCACGTGGATGAAGGCCCCGCGGATGTCGGGGTCCCACAGTGATGCTCGCTCCGACACCAGGTAGGGGATCATCAACAAGCCGTCGGATCCTGGCGGCACTTCTTCGGCGCGCCGGCAGGCCTCGGCGTCGTCGGCGTCCGGGGCGTACGTCTTCGTCAGCCACCGCTGCACCATCCCGCCGTTGCTGATCGCGCCTCCGGTCACCCAGATGTCGTGGGTCAGGGCGTAACAGAACAGGCCCGGTGCTACCTGCGGCAGCTTCACGACCATGCGGAGGGCGCCGCTCGTGCCGATCGACAGGCCCGCCACGCCAGGCTTCATTGCACCCGTGCCAAGGTTTCCCAGGGGCCCGTCGCCGGCGCCCACGACCACCGGCGTACCCGCCACCAGCCCGGTTGCCGCAGCAGCCTCGGGAGACAGCCGGAGCACGTGGGTGGTGTCGAGGATCGGGGGCAGCTGGTCGAGCCGTACCCCCGACACGTCCAGTGACTCCTCCAGCCACTCGCGTTCGACCAGATCCATCAACCCGCTGCCCGAAGCGGTCGACAACTCGGTCGCGACCTCGCCGGTCAGGGTGACCAGGATCCAATCTTTCAGTCCGATCCACCACCGCGCGGTGGCGAGGAGGTCGGGATCGTTCTCCCTGAACCAGGCCAGCTTCGACAGGGGTGCCATGGCGTGCACGGGCGTTCCGGTCTGGCGGTGCAGCCGCTCCCCGGCGACGCCCCGATGCAGGTGCTTGGCTTGCTCCGAAGCGCGGGAGTCGGCCCAGGTGATGAGGTCCGTCAGGGGTCGGTGGTCGTCGTCGAGCTCCATGAGTCCGTGCATCGCGGTGCTGATCGAGATCGCCACGACCCGGTTCGGATCGATCCGGGCTGCCGCGTCCTTGAGCGAGGCGAGCACTCCGGAAGCGACGACAGCTGGCTCCTGCA
>JBDHZQ010000108.1:0-8488 GCA_039811945.1 Propionibacteriaceae bacterium | reverse complement strand
TGACCTGATCTCCGGTTTCACGACGAGGGAGGCTCCTCCCGAGGTTGCCCCGGCCACGACGCGCACGCCGGCGGTGCGCGATTGGAGGTACGCCGTGATCGTCGGATTCGGGCCGATGTACGCCACATCCAGCGATCCGCTCAGGATCGCCTGCACCACGTCGGGGCCTGCGTTGAACGACTTGGTCGACGCGGTAGCGCTCACCGACTGCAGCCGCGACTCGAAGAAACCGGCCTGATCGGCGATCAGGCCCGGGGCATGGGTGACGTTGGGAAAGTAGCCGATGTTCACCGTGGCCGGGCGGCTCGCAGCCTTGGCCGACGAGCAGGCGCTCAGCAATCCAGCCAGGGACAGGGCTGCCGCGCCTCCCAGAAGGCCTCGGCGGGTCAGGTTCGGTCCGGTCATCTCTCGGTTCTCCTCGGTGGGGGTGCCGGTGCCGAACACGCGCGGAACGACGAATCGCCGGGCCTCGGCCCGGCGACGGATCTCACTGGGCGGGAATCAGCTCCCGCAACACAGCGATAGGCGCGCCAACGATTCACCCGTGGGGGCAGCGAAATGCTGGGTCGTCGCGAACACGAGCGGGACGCTAGCACGACCGTTGTGCGTGTTCCAGACCGTCCACGACCCGGGCTCGAAGCCCGACCGGGCGGATTCGGTACGCCCAGGCTCGGCTACGACCCCACCAATGCCACGAACGCATCCTCGAGCGAAGGGTGGGGATTGGCCGGGCTGACGGCGGCCTCTCGCACCTGTCGAGGTGTGCCGTCGGCGACGATCCGACCTCGGTACATCAAGGCCAAACGCGTGCAGTTCGTCGCTTCGTCCATGTAGTGGGTGGTGACGAACAACGTGACACCGGCCGCCGCCAATTCGTACAGCAAGTCCCAGAACCGACGTCGGGCGACCGGATCGACGCCTGACGTCGGCTCGTCGAGGAACAACAGGTCGGGCTGGTGGAGGGTCGCCGCACCCAGGGCCAGGCGCTGTTTCCACCCCGTGGACAAGTTGGCAGTGAGTTCCTTCTCACGGCCGCGGAGGCCGGCCATGTCGAGCACGTACCCACGGCGCTCGTCGTACACGTCCTTGCCGATGTCGTACACGCCCCCGTAGAACCGGAGGTTCTCCTCGACGGTCAGGTCCTCGAACAGCGAGAACTTCTGGCTCATGTAACCGATCCGCGGACGAATCGCCGCTCCTGATCGCGACACATCGGTGCCGAGCACCCTCATCGAGCCCGACGTCGGCGCCACGGTGCCCGTCAGCATCCGGATCGTGGTGGTCTTGCCCGATCCGTTCGGTCCGAGGAACCCGAAGATCTCGCCCGGTTGCACGTCGAACGACACGTGGTCGACGGCGACGAAGCTGCCGTACTTCTTAGTCAGGTCACGAACCGACACTGCGGCGTCCATGGGCTACTCCGTCATCCGGCGCCGAGTCGCCAGTACAGCGGCGCCGAAGATGACGACACCGAACGCGGTCAGAACGAGCATGGGTACGGCGAGGTTTCCGAAAGTCTCGCCCTTCACGAAGGCGCCCCGAAGGATCTTCAGCGCCCAGGTGAGCGGAATGAAGGACGCCACGGGTTGCATCGCGGCCGGCATCGATTCCACGGGAAAGATGAACCCTGACAGGATCATCGTCGGAATCATCACGAAGACCACCGTCTGCTGAGCCTGGTGGCGGGTGTGGCTGATCAGCGAGATCAGCAGCCCCATGCCGAGGCTGGTCAGCATGAACAGCGCCAACCCAGCGGCGACCACCAAGAGCGAGCCGTTGAACGGCACCCCGAACCAGAACATCCCCACGACGGCAACCAAGGCGGCTTGGATCGTCGCGAGCAGGATGTACGGCACGACCTTGCCGGTGAGGTACTCACCCGGCGTGATCGGCGTCACGAACATCTGCTCCAGGGTTCCGCGTTCGCGTTCCTTGACGACGGCCTGCGACATGACCACGGAGATCGAGATCATGAGGATCGCGGCGATCAACCCAGGGATCATCGTGTTGACGGCGGCCAGCGTCGGGTTGAACTCCACCCGGACCCGGGCGTCGATTCCCGGGGCAGCCATCGCGACTCCCGACTCGTCGATCCGGCGTTGGTTGAAATCTGCGGCGATCGACGCGGCGTAACCCGCGGCCACCGAGGCCACCTGCGAGTCCGATCCGTCGACCACGATCCCCAACGCGACGGTCTCGCCTCGCTCCAGCCGTGCCTGGGTACCCTCCTCGATCACGATGACGACCTGAGCCTCGCCACGGTCCATGAGCCCCCGTACCTCCGACTCCGCGGTCGGGCGGGTGGTCACGTCGAAGTACCCCGACGACGCGAACGAGGCGTCGATCCGCCGACTCACAGGAGTGTGGTCGAGGTCGACGACGGCGGTCTGGAGGTTCTTGACGTCGGCGGCGACGACGTAGCCGAACATCACCAGCTGAATGACGGGCATCAGCATGACGACTCGGATCAGCATCGGGTCACGACGCAGTTGCAGAAACTCCTTCCAGATCAGGAGCCTGACACGCTGGACGTTCATCGCCGTACCTTCCGCGCGAAGAGGCTGGTCGAGAGCACGAGGATGACCACGGCGTAGGCGGCGAGCGCAGCGAGATCGGTGGCGACGTCAGCCGTACCCGCTCCCTTGAGGAAGATCGCCCGCGAGATCTCGACCATGTAGCGGGCCGGGAAGGCGTACGACAGGACCTGCAGCCACATGGGGATCGACGACAGCGGAAATGCAAACCCTGACAGGAGAAACGCAGGGAAGAACGACGCCAGCATGGCGACCACGTTCGCCGTCTCCATCGACGGGGAAATCGCCGAGACGAGCAGCCCGAGGCCGAGGGAGCAGAAGACGAACAGCACCGAGGCGAGGATCAGGGTCGGTACGTCACCGCGCAGTGGTACACCGAAGACGGTGAGCCCGAGGCCGGCGATCACCAGCATGTCGACGAAGGCGAGCGCGGTCCAGGGCAGGAGCTTGCCGACCATGAGCTCGGGAAGCCGCAGCGGGCTGACCAGCATCTGATCCTGGGTGTGAAGGTCGCGTTCCCGCACGAGCGTGACGGCCGTCTGCTGGACCGTGACGATCATGATGATGACGACCATGAGGCCCGGGATGAGGAAGATCGAGCTGCTGCGTTCGGGGTTGTACCAGGTGCGCAGGCGAGGTTCGAGCGTCCCCGGTGTCTGTCCGGCGAGTCCTTGCGCATCCGCCCAGGAAGCCGTGATGCGGCGGCCGTAGAACTGGTTGAGGGCGAGGGCGTACGCCTGACCCATCCGCGCTGCGTTGGGTTCCGAACCGTCGACGAAGACGCCGACCTGAGCTTTCTGGCCGGAGTTCAGCGCCGATTCGAATCCAGGTTGCACCACGACCACGATCCGGGCGGTGTCGGTCAGGAACAGGCGGTCCACGTCGCCGACCGACTCGGCCGTACCGATGACGCGGAAGAACGAGGAGTTCTCGTAGGCCTGGAGATAGGTCCGGGAGGCAGGGGTCCGGTCGGCGTCGACGACCACCGTCGACACGTGGCTGACGTCAAAGCTGATCGCCATGGCGAACAGCAGGAGTTCGACGACCGGCAGCAACAACACGGCGGCGAGCACCCGCCAGTCGCGGAACAGGTGCCGGAACTCCTTGCGCGCGATGGCTCCGATTCGGATCAGCGGGGACATCAGGCCGCCACCTGTGGCTCGTCGACGGCCAGGTAGGCGAAGACGGCTTCCATATCGGCGGGTACGGCATGAGCCTGCCCCCCGAGCGGTGCCAGGAGCCTGGTCGCCGTCCCCACCGGGTCGTCGCCGACCCACAGACACCGGACCGCGTCGCCGAGGAGGTGGGCGCTGGCGACGTCGGCCCTCGTTTCGAGGGCGACGAGAACGTCGCGCGGCCGGTCGCACACGATCTCCAGCAGCGTGCCGGGCAGGCGGGTCTTCAGTTCGTCGGGTGTGCCGGTGGTCGTGATCCGCCCGTCGGACATGAACGCGATGTCGGTGCAGTGTTCGGCTTCATCCATGTACGGCGTGGCGACCAGGACCGTGCGTCCGGCGTCGTGGAGGTCGCCCAGGATCCGCCAGAACTCCCGCCGCGAGACGGGGTCGACGCCGGTGGTCGGCTCGTCGAGCAGCAGCACGTCGGGTGCGTGCATGAGCACCGAGGCGAGCATCAACTTCTGCTTCATGCCGCCGGAGAGCCGGCCAGCCTGACGACGGGTGAACTGGTCCATTCCCATGCTGGCCAGCAGCGATGCGGCGCGTTCCCGGCGTTGCGCCCGAGGGACCCCCCGTAGCGTGGCGAAGAATTCGATGTTCTCCATGACGGACAGATCCGGGTACATGCAGAACTGCTGGCTCATGTATCCGATCCGTGGGGTGACCTGACCGGGACTCCGCGACACCGACGAGCCCAGCACCTGGGCATCACCGGAGTCGGGTCGCAGAAGCGTGGCAAGCATGCGGAACAGAGTCGACTTGCCCGCTCCGTCCGGCCCGAGCAGGCCGAATAGTGCTCCTTGGCGCACGTCGAGGGTCACATCGTCGACGGCTCGAATCGGCCCGAAGGCGTGGCTGAGCCGCGAGATCGAGATGGCGTTGGTCATGCGAAAGCCACGTCCGCTGGCTGGCCCGGCTTCAGTTTGCCGGCGGCGCCGGACACGCTGACCCTCACTTCGTAGAGCAACTTCGCGCGCTGATCCTTGGTCTCGACGTTGTTGGGCGTGAATTCGCTGGTGGACGAGACGTAGGTGATCGTCGCGTCGAACCTGCCACCGCCGTCGGTGGTGATTCGGGCCGCCCGGCCGATCGTGGCCTGGTCGAGTTGGTTCTCCGGCACGAACACCCGCACGTAGACGTCGTCGGTGTCGATGATCGTCATCAGCGTCTTGCCCGGTGACGCGTTCTGCCCGGCGTTGGTGGTGACGGTCACGACCGTGCCGGCATGCGGGGCGGTGATCGCCGCGTAGCCGAGCTGCACCTTGGCCAGGTTCACGGCCGCGTCGGCTTGGGTCACTTTGGCATCGGCCGCGGCGATCTCGGCGGTCGACAGGTCGTCGTCGCGGGCTTGCTGGGCCGCCGCCTGGGCGGCTTGGAGACCAGCGTTTGCCTGGTCGACCCCCAGTTGCAGCGGCGCAGGATCGAGTTGTACGACGACCTGGCCAGCCGCAACGTGGTCGCCTTCGGAGGCGCTCACCTGCGTGACCCTGCCGCCGATGACGCTTCCGACCTGGTATTGCTTCGATTCCACGACGCCGGAGAGCGTGGGCGTGGTCGCTGCGGCGGGTCTGCCGTACGCCCACCAACCCCAGGCGGCACCGCCGGCGACGAGGAGGACCAGGGCGACCAGGATCGGGATCCTTCGGCGCGAACGTTCGGCGGCCATCTGTCTACTTCCTGTTCTGACAAGGGTCGATGCGGATCATGACGGGCGCACCCTGCGGCGGGGCGCCCGAGACGGAGAGGGTGATCGGTACGGCGCGAGTGAGGTGGACCTCGTTCGTCGCCAGGGCGGTGGGCGGGTAGTCGCTGGCCACGCCGACGCGGGACACGGTGGCGTCGTACGTCGTTCCCCAGTCGCCGGTGACGTGCGCGGTGGCGCCCACGCAGGTACGGTCAGCGGCCTCAGGCGAGAGGTACGTCGTGGCGGTCGCGGTGTGGTCGGGCCGGATCTCGACGGCCGTCGCACCCGGGGCGAGCACATCGCCGGCGGTGGCGATGCGTACGACGATTCCGGCGGTCGGCGCCGTGACGGTGGCGCGCTGGAGCGCTTCCTTCGTCCGGTTGACGGGAACGAGGCGGGACTCGTCGGCAAGCGTTGCGAGGGTACGAACGTGATCGAGGTCGCGCAGCTTGTCGTCGATCTGAGTCAGGCCGTCGTCGAGTTGGCGCAGGCCGTCACGCGCCTGGGTGAGGCCCTGGTCGAGTTGGGCCAACCCCTTCGTGGCCTGGGAGAGGCCGGCGTCGAGCTGGGCCTGGCCGGCACGGGCCTGGGTCAGGCCGGCGTCGAGCTGGGTGAGTCCAGTGGTCGCCGTGGTCAAGGCGGTCTTGAGTTGGGCCAGACCGTCGTTGGCGGTGGCCAGCCCTTGGTCGAGTTGAGCCAACTGAGCTTGTCCGGCTGCGATTCGAGGGTCGTCGGCCGGCAGCAGGGCGAGTGCGTCGACGAGGGTCTTGCGTTGGTTCGTCAGCTGAGCGACGGCGGCTCTGGCCGTGCTCTGCTTGCTCTTGAGGTCGGCGATCGCGGAGACCACGGTGGGGCGTTGCTGCTCCAACTGGGCGATGGTCGCCGCGACTTGGTCTCGTTTGGTCGTCAGATCGGAGATCGTCTGCTCAAGCGTGGCGCGTTTGGTCACCAGATCGTTGATCGTCTTGACCAGATCGGCTCGCTTGGTGGTCAGTTCGTCCCGCTTGTCGTGGGCGGTGGCGATGGCGTGGTCGACGACGGCGAGTTGAGCGGAGACCGCTGCCGCATCGGCTTCGGCTTGACGTACGGCTGCCTCCAGCGCCGCCCCGTCGAGGGTCAGCAGCGTCTGGCCTGCGGCAACCCGGTCACCTTCGCGAACGTTGGTGACCGTCACCCGCGCGATCGTGGGTGCCGGCGCCGGCAGCGTCGGGATCTGCACGGTGACCGTGTCGACGTCGACCCGTCCGGACGCGGCCAGGTCGTCGGGGACCGACCCGCACGAGGTGAGCAGCATCGCGGCGACGAGGAGTGTCGCGCGCAGCCGTACCCAGGTCGAAACCACGGCTCAAGGGTGTGGCGGGCGAGAGATGCGGGTCAAACGGTGATGACTTCTCAGGCGCGGTGCCAGCCCGTTGAACAGGTGAGATTCCGCTCCGACGGGTTAGGGATGCGCCGGAGGTGATGACTTCTTCTCGCCTCGGAGATCGGAAGCCAGAATGTGCTGGAAGATGGGGCCGTAGATCGAGACGAGCTCCTGCCGGGACAGCGATGCCACGGGCTCACGTTCGTAGATGAAACGCGCGAGGACCAGCCCCATGATCTGGGCTTCGAGAATGCCCGCCTTCAGCTCCGCCTCCCGGCGAGACATGCCGAAATATTGCGTGGCGGCGTCGACGATCGGGTCGTGCACGTACCCCGCCATGGCACCCATGAGCGTGGGCGACTCCTTGATGGTACGGATGAGCTCGGCCCCGACGGGTGACTCCCAGAGTCCGGTGAACGTGGCGACGATGCGGTGGCCCAGGCCTTGAGGCCCGGCTGCGGCGATGGTGGCCGGAATCAGAGCGGTGTCGAGACCGATCTGAACCGAAGCGAGGAAGAGTTCCCGCTTGGATCCGAAATAGCGGTGAACCAGTGCGGGGTCGACGCCCGCGTCTCGGGCAATTCCTCGCACACTGACGTCGGTGAACCCGTCTCTTCGAAACGCCCGCGCCGCAACGTTGAGGATGTGCGTGCGGGTGTCGGGTTTTCCGGGACGTCGGCCGGTACGGGTGGGGTTCGGGTTCTTGGACGTCGTACGGCTCCCTCCGCGGGGCTGGAGGATCGTCTGGCGCGCTCGGAGGGACTCGAACCCCCAACCTGCTGATCCGTAGTCAGCTGCTCTATCCATTGAGCCACGAGCGCTTGGGCGAGGGTCAAGCCTACCCCACGAAGTCCGGCATCGTCCAAGCGGCCTCGGGACCACCTCGTGAGGCACGACAAGCCAACGACGCCCGACGGGGCACATACGCCGCGTCCGACCTGTGGGCAGCCAGGCCATGCAGAAAGGGTGGGGCTTGCGGACCCGTCGACCCCGATGTGGGGAAGCTCTGATGCCGTCATTAGGCTGACCTCACGATTGCCACCTCACTGACGAGGAGATTGAGATGACTTTGGCCACCCGAGTTGCCGGTACGGTGCCGGCCGACGCCCCCCCTGCCCTCGTCGCGTGGGTTGAGCAGATCGCGGCCTTGACGAAGCCCGACAGCATCTACTGGTGCGACGGCTCGGTCGAGGAACGCGACCGGCTCAACGCCCAAATGGTCGAGGCGGGAACCTTCACCCCCCTGAACCCCGAGAAGAGGCCAGGCAGCTTCCTGGCCCGTTCGAAGCCGTCAGACGTGGCGCGCGTCGAATCCCGTACGTTCATCTGTTCCGAGAAGAAGGAAGACGCCGGACCCACGAACAACTGGGCCGACCCTGCCGAGATGCGCGCCACGCTGAACTCGGTCTTCGACGGGTGCATGCGGGGCCGCACGATGTACGTCGTGCCCTTCTCGATGGGCCCGCTGGGCGGTCGGATCTCCCGTCTCGGCGTCGAGCTGACGGATTCGCCGTACGTCGTGGTCAGCATGCGGATCATGACCCGGATGGGCGCTGATGCGCTCAAGCTGATCGCCGAATCGGGTGAGTTCGTGCCTGCCGTGCACTCCGTCGGGATGCCGCTGGTCGACGCCGACGGCACGACGCGTGAGGACGACGCCTGGCCGTGCAACGAGGAGAAGTACATCTGCCACTTCCCGGAGACGCGCGAGATTTGGTCGTACGGCTCG
>JBDHZQ010000107.1:0-8538 GCA_039811945.1 Propionibacteriaceae bacterium | reverse complement strand
ACTCGACGGTCATCTGCGGGGTCGGGACACCGACCAGCACGACCGTACCCGCGAGATCGCGCGCATAGAACGCCTGCTTGTACGTCTCCGGCCGCCCGACTGCCTCGATCACCACATCGGCTCCGTTGCCCCCGGTCAACGCCTTGATGGCCTCCACCGGGTCCGATTCGTGGGAGTTCACGGTATGCGTGGCCCCGAATCCCTTGGCACGTTCGAGTTTCCGGTCGTCGACGTCGACGGCAATGATCGTCGTCGCGCCGGCCACGTTCGCCCCGGCGATCGCCGCGCAGCCGACGCCGCCGCAGCCGATCACGGCCACCGAGTCGCCACGGCCCACGTTGCCCGTATTGACCGCCGCGCCAAAACCCGCCATCACCCCGCACCCGAGCAGGCCCACGGCTTCGGCCGGGGCGTCGCGATCGACCTTCGTGCACTGTCCTGCGGCGACCAGGGTCTTCTCGACGAAGGCCCCGATCCCGAGGGCCGGCGACAGCACGGTGCCGTCGGTCAGCGTCATCTTCTGGGTGGCGTTGTGGGTGGCGAAGCAGTACCACGGCTTGCCCTTGCGGCACGCCCGGCACTGACCGCACACGGCTCGCCAGTTGAGGATGACGAAATCTCCGGGAGCCACCTCCGTCACACCTTCGCCGACGGCCTCGACCGTCCCGGCGGCCTCGTGCCCCAGCAAGAACGGGAAGTCGTCGTTGATGCCGCCTTCGCGGTAGTGCAGGTCGGTGTGGCAGACGCCACACGCCTCGATCTTGACGACGGCCTCGCCCGGTCCCGGGTCGGGTACGACGATGTCGGCGAGTTCGACGGGAGCTCCCTTGCTGCGGGCGATGACACCCTTGACTGTCTGCGGCACGATTCCTCCATTGGCGCGGGCGATGGGCAGAACCTAGCCGAGACTCCGGAATCGCGACAGCCGAAGTCGATCTGTCACAGGTCAGCGGGTTCGTCCGCCAGCCAGGCGTCGACGTCTGCGAGCCAGGCCGTCTTGTCGGAGGGGGCGGCGAACGAAGCAGTGATGCTCGACCTGGCCAGGTCGGCCAGCTCCCGATCGGTGAACCCGTGAACGTCGCGGGCCAGCCGGTATTGGTCGGTCAGCCGAGAAAAGAACAGCAACGGGTCGTCGGCGCCCAGCGCGACGGTCGCGCCGGCGTCGACCAGGGCACGCAGGGGCACGTCGGCGGCCTCGTCGTACACCCCCAAGTGAACGTTCGACGTCGGACACACTTCGAAGGCCACTCCACGATCGACCAGTTCCGCCAGCAACGACGGATCCTCGGTCGCCCTGACACCGTGACCGAGTCTGGTCGGCCGCAGGGTGGCGAGGATCTGCCGTACGTGCTCGGCTCCCCGTAGTTCGCCCCCGTGAGGTACGGCAGGCAGCCCGGCCTTGCGGGCGATCCGGAAGGCATGCTCGAACTCCTCGGTCACCCCGGCATGCTCGTCGTTGTTCAGACCGAAGCCGACCACCTGACCCGCGCCGTCCCCGGCATGACGAGCCGCGATGCGGGCGAGGGTCTGTGCGTCGAGCGGATTGCGCAGCCTCGACGCGGCGACCACGATCGCCACCTGCAGGCCGGTGCTCGCCGACACAACGGCCGCCTCGTCGAGCACGATCTCCAGCGCCGGAATGATCCCGCCCACGTGCACGGCGTACGAGGTGGGGTCGACCTGCAGTTCGAGTCGCCGCGACCCTTCCCGCACGTCGTTGGCCGCGGCGGCCTGCACGACCCGTCGCATCGCGAACTCGCTCGCGACCGCGAGGCGGGCGACGTCGTACGACCGTTGAAAACGGAACCACCCACGCACGGTGCCGGGTACGGACAAAGCCTGCTCGTCGATCAGGTGGTCGGGGAGCTCCAATCCGGCGACCTCGGCCAGCTCGCGCAGGGTCGGTACGTCCAGAGATCCGGTGAAGTGGAGGTGCAGATGGGCCTTGGGGAGCAGGTCGAGGTCACGGCGACGGACGGCAGCCTGCGACATTCGACCTCCCTTGGAACCGCTGGCGCGACACGGTGGGGGTGACCCTACAGCCGTGCACCACCAGTGCCAGACTGACGCGGGTGGACACCATGACTACCGTCCAGGGACGTGTCTGGAAGGGCGGGGACGTCGTCGCCACAGACTTCCCACTGGAAGATCTCGACACGTGGCTCGCGGACGACCAGGTGCTGACCTGGGTCGACATCTGCCAACCCGAGCCGTCGCACCTGGCAGTGCTGGCCGAAGAACTCGGTCTCGATCCGCTCGCGGTCGAGGATGCCTGCGCCGACGGCGAGCGAGTCAAGCTGTCGCGCTACTCGAACCACCTGTTCGTGACCGCCTATTCGGCCCGGATCGTGCCAGGAGCGACGCCCGAAGAGCACGAGTCGAACCTTGTCGCGTCGCAGATCTCGGTGTTCGTGATGCCCCGAGGGCTGATCACGGTCCGGCACGATCCCGGCTACTCGATGAGCGAGGTGCTGTCCCGCTGGAACGACGGGGCCGACCTGCTCGTCCACGGCGTGTTCGCGCTGCTGCACGGGCTGCTCGACACTCTGGTCGACGAGTACTTCGTGACGATCGGCCACCTCGACGAGGTGATCGAGGACCTCGAGGACGGACTGTTCGGCGGCACGATCTCGAATACGGCCCTGCAGCCGCGGGTGTACCGGCTGCGCAAGGAACTGGTCGAGCTGCGCCGCGTCGTACTGCCGATGCGCGAGGTCGTGGCCAGCATCCTGCGGCGGAGGCTGTCGGGCTCGGCGGCGCTGGACGGCTGGTACGAGGATCTGTACGACCACATCCTCCGCTCCGCCGAATGGACCGAATCCTTGCGCGACATGCTCAGCGGGCTCTTCGAGACGAACTTGTCCCTCCAGGACGCCCGACTGAACACGATCATGAAGAAGCTGGCCGGCTGGGCGGCGGTCATTGCCGTACCGACCGCTGTCACCGGCTGGTTCGGCCAGAACGTCCCGTACCCCGGTTTCAGCACCAGTTTCGGCCTCTACCAGAGCATCGCCTTGATCCTGGTCGGCACGGTCGGCCTCTACCTGCTGTTCCGCAAGTACGACTGGATCTAGGCCGTCAGGCGTCAGGCAGCGTGTCTGTTCCGAACGTCGCCCGCCAGTCGTCTGCGAAGGTGTCGACTGCCTGGGTGATGTCAGGCGAGGCGAGCGCGGCCCGCAGGAGCGAGGGCGCGACGGTCACCGCATGGGCGCCGGCGTCGAAGGCAGCGCTCACCTGGGCGACGTTCTTGAACGACGCGGCCATGATCTGGGTCGGGCTCTTCTGCCGCTCGATGAACTTGGCCAACGACTTGATCGTCGCAGAGATGTCGATGTCGAGGGATTCCATCCGGTTGAAGTACGGCGCGATGTAGTCGGCCCCCGCTGCGATGGCCAACAATCCTTGTGCCTTCGAATAGATCGCCGTTGCCGTCACGTTCACGCCGTCGTGCTTGAGACGGCCGATCGCCTTGAGGCCTTGTTCGGTGACAGGGATCTTGATGTAGACCCGTTCGTCGAGCATGCGGCGGATCAGGTCCGCCTCGGCCAGGATCCCATCGGCATCCTTGGCGATGGTCTGCACGTGCAGGGTGCGGCCGAGGCCGATGATGCGTCTGATCGCCCTGAAATGAGGCCAGAAGTCGATCTTGCCTTCCATCTTGATGATCGACGGATTGCAGGTGACACCGGTCACCGGATAGATGCCGGCGTACTTCTCGATGTCGGCGAGGTTGGCGGTGTCGAACAGGATCTCCATGGCGTCATCTCCAGCGCAGGTGGCGGACTCTGGCATCTTCCACCCCGCGCGCCAGGTACGGCAAAGTCGCCCACCACGGACGTCGCAACTGTCCTAGAGTGCGAACGAAGCCGACTCGAGAGGAACCCCAGTGGCCATCCGCAAGGTCCTGATCGCCAATCGTGGAGAGATCGCCGTCCGGGTCATCCGGGCCGCGGCTGACGCCGGCCTCGAGAGCGTCGCGATCTACGCGGACTCCGACGCTGACTCGCTGTTCGTCAAGCTCGCCGACGAGGCGTTCGCCTTGTACGGCGCGACCCCGGCTGAGACGTACCTCAACGTGGCGAAGATCCTCGACGTGGCTCAGCGCAGCGGCGCTGACGCGATCCATCCCGGGTACGGCTTCCTCGCCGAGAACGCCGGGTTCGCCCAGGCGGTCATCGATGCCGGCCTCACGTGGATCGGCCCGCCACCGGCGGCCATCGATTCCCTCGGCGACAAGGTGAAGGCCCGCCACATCGCCCAGAAGGTGGGCGCACCCCTGGTGCCAGGTACGGCGGACCCGGTCGCCGATGCCGACGAGGTGCTCGCGTTCGCTCGCGAACACGGCCTGCCGATCGCCATCAAGGCGGCCTTCGGCGGCGGCGGGCGCGGGCTCAAGGTCGCACGCACCTTGGAGGAGGTGCCCGAACTGTTCGAGTCCGCCACCCGCGAAGCGGTCACGGCGTTCGGACGCGGCGAGTGTTTCGTCGAGCGCTACCTGGACCGGCCCCGCCACGTCGAAACCCAATGCCTGGCCGACCAGCACGGCAACGTCGTCGTCGTCTCGTCGCGAGACTGCTCCTTGCAGCGCCGCCACCAGAAGCTCGTCGAGGAAGCTCCGGCCCCGTTCCTGTCGGCGGAACAGGTCGACCGGCTGTACACGTCGTCGAAGGCGATCCTGAAGGAGGCGGGCTACGTCGGCGCCGGCACCTGCGAGTTCCTCGTCGGCCAGGACGGCACGATCAGCTTCCTCGAAGTCAACACGCGCCTCCAGGTCGAGCACCCGGTATCGGAGGAGGTGACCGGGCTCGACCTGGTGCAGCAGATGTTCCGGATCGCTGACGGGGAGGAACTGGGATTCGACGATCCGGCAGTCAAGGGTCACTCCTTTGAGTTCCGGATCAACGCCGAAGACGCAGGCCGCAACTTCATGCCGGCCCCCGGAACGCTGGCGGCGTGGCAGCCGCCGACCGGTCCCGGCGTCCGCGTTGACGAGGGCTACCACGCGGGGATGACCGTCCCGGGATCGTTCGATTCGCTGGTCGCCAAGGTGATCGTCACCGGCTCCGACCGCGCCCGGGCCCTCGCTCGCTCGCGCCGCGCTCTCAAGGAGTTGCGCCTCGACGGCATGCCCACGGTGATCCCGTTCCACGAGGCAGTGCTGAACGATCCGGCGTTCACCGCGGCCGACGGTTCGTTCGGGGTGCACACCCGGTGGATCGAGACGGAGTTCAGCCAGACGATTGCGCCGTACGGCGGGGTCATCGGCGATGCGGCAGAACCGGCCGCCCGCACCACTGTGGTGGTCGAGGTGAACGGTCGTCGCGTCGAGGTGTCGCTGCCCGCGTCGCTCGGGGCCGCGACCCGCCCGGCGGCGAGTACGCCCAAGAAGCCGGTCAAGAGAGCTCGGGGCGGCGCCAAAGTGGCCGAGGCGTCGGGCAACTCCCTCGCCTCACCCATGCAAGGGACGATCGTCAAGGTCGCCGTGAGCGAGGGCGACACCGTGACCGAGGGCGACCTGGTGCTCGTGCTGGAAGCCATGAAGATGGAGCAGCCGATCAACGCCCACCGATCCGGAGTGGTGACGAATCTGACCGCCGAAGCCGGCACCACCGTGACGTCGGGCACCGTCTTCTGCGAGATCGTGGACGCCTGAGGCGACCGTCATGCGCCCGATGCTGGCGGTCGACGCCGCCGAGCCGGGCGTTCCGCCGTCGGGGCCGGAGTGGGTCCACGAGGTCAAGTGGGACGGCGTCCGGGTCATGGCCGAGACATCCGAAAGGTCCCTACGTCTGACCAACCGCAACGGCGGGGACGTCACGGTGGCCTACCCCGAGGTCGTGGCCAGTGGCGGTGACCTGCCAACTGACCTGATCCTGGACGGCGAGATCGTGGCGTTCGACGCCGACGGTCGGCCCACGTTGCAGGCGATCGCGCACCGGATGCACGTGCGTGATCCTCGCCGGATCAGGACACTCGCCCACACGAGGCCGGTGTCGTACGTCGTGTTCGACCTGCTGCGCCTCGACGGTCAAGACTTGGTTCATCTCCCCTTGTGGGAGCGAAGGTCGGCGCTCGACTCGATCGACCTCCAGTCGGGCACGTCACTGCATCTCGACCGGCCTTGCTGGCAAGTCTCACCGCTCCACGACGACGGTGACCTGCTCGCGACGGCCACCCAACTGAGCGGGCTCGAAGGTGTTATGAGCAAACGTCGGGCATCGCCGTACCGCCCGGGAGTGCGCTCCCCCGACTGGGTCAAAGTTCCACATCGGACGGAGATCGTCTGCGTGATCGGCGGCTGGGTGCCTCAGACCGAGAACCCTCGTCACCTCGGATCGCTCTGGGTCGGGCTGCCCGATGCGACGGGTCTCACCCCGCTCGGACGCGTGGGATCGGGACTGAGCCATGCGGTGCGCGACGACCTGCTTCGGGTGCTGCGCGACATCGAACGCCCCGACTGCCCGTTCGATCCGGCTCCGAGCGGCCCTCTGGCCCGCGGTGTCCGATGGGTCGAGCCGCTGTTGTGCGTTCAGGTACGGCACTTGGGCCGGACCGAAGCCGGCTTGCTGCGTCAGCCGGCTCTCCGAGCCCTGCGCCCCGACGTGATGCCCACCGAGGCTGCTTCGGCGGCGCCGGTCCGGGTGTAGGGCTCGGGCAGGGACCGGTCAGACGGTGATCGTGTCGTGCTCGGCGTGCCCGTGCAGCCGGCGGGCGGCTTCGGCGATCGAGCCGGACACCGAGGGGTACACGGTGAAGTCGTGGCTGAAGGTGTCGACCGTGATCCGTTCGGCGACCGCGATGGAAATCGCATGGATCAGTTCGCTCGCGTGGGGGGCTACGACGACACCGCCCACGATGATGCCAGTCAGCGGCAGGCAGAACAGCTTCACGAACCCGTCGGTGACGTTCTGCATCTTGGCCCTCGCGTTTCCGCGGAGCGGCACCATCACGCCGACGGCCGACGACAAACCGGCGTCGACGTTCTCCTGGGTGACCCCGACGGTCGCGATCTCGGGCGCGGTGAACACGTTCGACGACACGCGGAGCAGGTCGAGCGGCGCCACAGAGTCACCCAGTGAGTGCCACATCGCGATCCGCCCCTGCATGGCGGCGACCGAGGCGAGCGCGAACACACCGGTGACGTCGCCTGCGGCGTAGACGCCCCGCGCCGAAGTCCGCGACACCCGGTCGACCGTGACGTACCCGCGATTCGTCGCCACTCCCGCCTCGGCCAGGCCCAGTCCCTCGGTGTTGGGCAGCGAGCCGACAGCCATCAGGCAGTGCGAACCCCGGATCTGCTCACCGCCGACGAGCGTCACGACGACCTCGTCGCCCTCCCGGGCGACGCTTTCAGCACGCGACCGGGAGCGGATCTCAATGCCTCGCCGTACGAAGACCGACTGCAACACCCGAGCAGCTTCCTGGTCCTGACCGGGCAGCACCATGTCGCGCGAGGACACGAGCGTCACGCGGGCGCCGAGCGCGTGATAGGCCGAAGCGAACTCGGCACCCGTCACGCCGGAGCCGACCACGATCAGGTGCTCGGGCAGTTCGGACAGCCCGTAGACCTGCTTCCAGTTCAGGATCCGTTCGCCGTCGGGCATCGCGCCTGGTAATTCTCGTGGCCTGGTGCCGGTCGCCAGCAGCACGATCTCGGCTTCGTAGCGCTGCTCACCGGTGTCTGTCGACACGAGCACGGCGTCGGTGCCGTCGAGTCGGCCCGTGCCGCTCACGACTTCCACGTCGTTGGCCCGCAGCGTCGCCCGGATGTCGGCGGATTGCGACGCGGCCAGATCGAGGACTCGCTGGTTCACCCGACCGAGGTCGACCGACACGGCATTTCTCACGGCCTCCCCCGCGATCGACAGTCCGAGTTCGGCCGCGCCCAACATCGTGGTCATCACTTCGGCCGTCGCGATGAGCGTCTTCGACGGGACGCAATCGGTGAGTACGGCTGCCCCACCCAGGCCGTCTCGCTCGACCAGCGTCACCTCGCCCCCGAGTTGGGAAGCCACCAGGGCAGCCTCGTATCCGCCCGGACCACCACCGACGATCACCACGCGCGTCACGGCCGCCATCCTCCCACGCCGCGTCGTCCTTGCTAGCCGGCCCGGGAACCCCGTTAGGCTGGCGGCCGTGCGCCGCCCTCGACCCAGTCTCGTCGTCGCCATCGCGATCGGAGTCGCCCTCGTTGTGGCCGGAGCGTGGATGGTGATCGCCGGCTGGCCGATGCGCACTCCTTCCGAACAGGCGTTGATCGATCTCGCCCAGCTTCCGATGGCCGGCGCCGTACTCGTCGGGATCGTCGAGATGACCTGGGCCCGGCGGCTCTGGTTACGCTCGCCGGCGGTCTTCTTCGGGGTGTTCGGTCCCGCGTTTCTCGCGTTGACGGCCGGGATCGTATGCGTTGCGATCGCGTACGGCCCGGGCCCCCGGTCGTTGTCCGGCACCGGGCAACTCGCCATCTGGCTCGCGGTCGGCTTCGCGTTCGTCTACCTGGCGGTCGATTCCCTTCGGCGAGAGCGTGTGGGGAGCACC
>JBDHZQ010000106.1:0-8616 GCA_039811945.1 Propionibacteriaceae bacterium | reverse complement strand
GATGCGCTCAAGCTGATCGCCGAATCGGGTGAGTTCGTGCCTGCCGTGCACTCCGTCGGGATGCCGCTGGTCGACGCCGACGGCACGACGCGTGAGGACGACGCCTGGCCGTGCAACGAGCAGAAGTACATCTGCCATTTCCCGGAGACCCGCGAGATCTGGTCGTACGGCTCGGGGTACGGCGGCAACGCGCTTCTTGGCAAGAAGTGTTACGCGCTCCGGATCGCGTCGGTCATCGCTCGCGACGAGGGGTGGCTCGCCGAGCACATGCTCGTGCTCAAGATCACCGGCCCTGACGGCCGCGTCTACCACCTGACGGCGGCCTTCCCGTCGGCATGCGGCAAGACCAACCTCGCCATGCTGCGCCCGACGATCCCCGGCTGGAAAGTCGAGACAGTCGGCGACGACATCGCCTGGATGCGGGCCGGCGACGACGGCCGCTTGTACGCGATCAACCCCGAAGCCGGGTTCTTCGGTGTCGCGCCGATGACGTCGATGAAGACCAACCCCACGGCGCTCATGGCGCTCGACCACGACACGATCTTCACCAACGTCGGCCTCACCGACGACGGCGACGTGTGGTGGGAAGGCATGACCGAGGAGAAGCCTGCCCACCTCATCGACTGGTTGGGCAACGACTGGACCCCGGAATCGAAGACGGTCGCGGCGCACCCGAACAGCCGGTTCACGGTTCGCGCCGATCAGGCCGAGTCGATCGCCCCGAATTGGGAAGACCCGGCCGGCGTGCCCGTCGACGTCATCTTGTTCGGTGGCCGGCGCGCGTCGAATATCCCGCTGATCAGTGAGGCGTACGACTGGGAGCACGCCGTGTTCGTGGGAGCCACGGTCGCCTCGGAGCAGACCGCAGCGGCCGAGGGTACGGTGGGGTCGCTGCGCCGCGACCCGTTCGCCATGTTGCCGTTCTGCGGGTACAACATGGCCGACTACTGGGCCCACTGGCTCAAGGTCGGCAAGGCCCTCGGCGACAATGCCCCTCGTGTCTTCCAGGTGAACTGGTTCCGCAAGGACGAGGACGGGTCGTACCTGTGGCCCGGCTTCGGCGAGAACAGCCGCCCGATCGAGTGGGCCCTGCGCCGCATCAACGGTGAAGTCGAAGCGACCGACGCGATCAGCGGCCGGATCCCGCACGCGGAAGACTTGAACCTCGACGGGCTCGAACTCGCTGACGACGCAGTAGCCAAGTTGTTCGCGTACGACCCCGCCGCTTGGTCTGCCGAGGCTGACGTCACAGCGGACTACTTCGAGATGTTCGGCTCCCACGCCCCGGCCGAATTGTTCGAGCAGCTCGACAAACTCAAGGCGCGCATCGCAGCCTACGAAGGCTGAGCCGTACGAAAACCAGAACCCCCACCTCCGCTGGAGGTGGGGGTTCCGCTGTGCAGACGCGGAACTCGCGCGGTGGGACGCCGTACCGACGACGTGAGCCCGCACCAGAGTGGAACCTGCCGTACAGACGACGAAACCCCCGGCCTAAGACCGAGGGAACGCGTCGTCGACGACTGGCGGAGGCGGCGGGATTTGAACCCGCGATCGGATTTATGTCCGAAACCCGCTTAGCAGGCGGGCGCCATAGACCGTACTAGGCGACGCCTCCAATGCCTGGCCAACCTTATCGGGTGGCCTCTCGGACTGCCAAAGCGATAGGTGGTTCGGCCACCTCTCAACTCTCAACCACCTCTCGCGCCCACAGAGGCGCCGGTTAGCATGGCTACGCACCTGCACCTGTCTGGGGGACCCATGTCGAACGACAACACCGGCGAGGGGCGGCCGTTCGGTCGTCTCGGGCCAGAGTTCGGTGGGCGACCCCCGGAGCAGGAGACACCGGGAGCAACCCCGTCTTGGCCAGGCGCGCCGTCGGACCCGCCGACCCAGGGTTTCGCGCCGCTGCGTGCGATGGCCGACGATGCCGACTCGGTCATCTACCGGTCCGCCAGCGCCCCGCCGCGTCGCGTCGCCGAGGAACTGTCGCATCAACCCGTCGCCGCACCGAAGCCACTACCGAAGGCCACACCTCCAACGGCCTACGCAGGCCCTGGGTTCGGAGGAGCCCTCGGTTGGACATTCCTGGGCACCGTCGTGCCCGGTGTGGGCTTGATCCGCGCTGGGCGCAAGGCGGCCGGCTTCGTGGCGTTGGGGATTTTCCTGGTGCTGGCGGGACTCGTGGCGTACGCAGCGGTGGACCGCCGTGCCGCTCTCGGTGCGGCTGTGACCCCCTCAGTCTTGCTGGTGGCAGCGGTCGCCCTCGTGGTGGGTGCCCTGGTGGTCGCGATGCTGATCTCGGCGACCTACCTGGCACTGCGGCCCGATCAGCTCACGACGGGCAAGCGAATCGTCGGATCGGCGTTCGTGGCGTTGTTGGTGTTCGGGATGACCGCACCGATGGCGGTGGCCGCGACGTACAGCTATCAGCAGGCGACCCTGATCAAGACCGTCTTCGCCCAGGAAGAGAGCCTGACCCGGCCCACGATCGTGCCGGGGTCGAAAGAGGACCCCTGGAAAGATACTCCGCGGATCAACCTGTTGTTGATCGGTGGAGACGACAGCGCAGAACGTAACTACGGGAACCAGACGAACACCGACACGATGATCCTGGCGTCGATCGACACGCACACGGGGAACACGGTGCTGGTGTCGGTGCCGCGTAACACGGCCCGGATCCCGTTCCCGAAGGATTCTCCGCTGTACAAGTACTTCCCGTCCGGGTACTGGGACGGTGTCAGCGGTGAGAACCAGGGTTCATGGGCCAACGGGATCTGGTCGAACATCTCCGGGCAGGTGCCCAAGGACATTCAGAAGGGCACGACCAACTTCGGCGCCGATGCGCTCAAGCTGGGAATCGGCGAAGCGCTGGGCGTGAAGCTCGACTACTACGTGTACGTCAATATCGACGGCCTGTACACCCTGATCGACGCCCTCGGCGGCATCACGGTCAACGTCAACAGTCGGATCCCGATGGCCGGCAACTCCGAAGGCAAGCCACCGACCGGATACATCCAGCCCGGGCCGGATCGCAAGCTCGACGCGTACCAGGCCATGTGGTACGCACGCAGCCGCTCGGCATCGGACGACTTCGACCGGATGGGTCGCCAGCGGTGCGTCATCAACGCGATCATCAAGAAGGCCGACCCGGCCACGATGTTGACCAAGTACGAGGCGCTGGCCAAGGCGGGCAGCAAGATGGTCAAGACCGACATCCCCGCCGAGGTGTTGCCGATGATGGTCGAGCTCGCCCTGCGCGTGAAGAACGCGTCGATCACGAGCATGCAGTTCACCAACGGGATGGACGGGTTCATCTCCGCCAATCCGAACTTCTCCGCGATGCGCCAACAGGTCGCGGCGGCCATCGCAGAATCCGTCGCCGTGCCCTCCGCCCAGCCGACCGGGTCGGCTGCCCCGCAGACCACGGCGGCTCCGCCACCGGCCAGCTCTGCCAAGTCGACCGCAGCCACGAAGAAGACGTCGACCGCGGCCTCGGCTCCCAGTAACCCGGCGGTCAACGTGACCGACGCGTGCGCCTACGTCGGCCCGTCGGCATCGGCCTCCACCAAGAAGTAGGGTGCGGCGTCGCACGCCGAATGCCCTGACCACACGGCCCTGGCGGCTCACTCCTGCCACGTATCCCCGGAACCTGGCACGAACGACGGCAAAAGTGGCCCTCACTGCGATTATTCGCAGTGAGGGCCACTTTTGCCGTCGTTCGTGCCAGGGACTAGGAGACGATCTGCCCGTACCCCCGGTGCCGGTCGAGGTAGGCCGCGATATCGGCGCCGAGAGCGCCGACACCGCGACCTACCAAGACCGATCGCCGGTCGCCGTCGTGGAAGAAGGTGATCCGGGTGCCGTCCTCCGACATCGTCACGCGTTTCACGTTGGCCCATGATCCGCGCTGGACGCCCTGGGGGCCGTGGATGGCGTACCCCTGATCATCGAGCTCCACCCGCACCTGCCCACGCACCCAAGCAGTCAAAGCGGCGCCGATCAACGCTGCGCTGGCCAGCAGGAACGCGATTCCGAGCACCACGAAAGCCGGCTGCGACCGGAGCAGTCCGACCACGATCCCGACGATCGCTACCACGGTGACGATGCAGGCCAGGACAACCGGCCGACGAGGTAATCCTTGCCTCAGAATGTGGCTCGTCACGGCAACCCCCTCGACTTCGAGAGCGGCGAGGGTGGGATTTGAACCCACGGGACGTTTCCGCCCGGCCGCTTTCAAGGCGGCTGCACTCGGCCACTATGCGACCTCGCCGGACCGCCGTACAAGGCGGATACCGGCCATCATCGTAGCGGGAAGCCCTCTGTACAATTCGCGTCTGGCAGGCTGGCGCCATGCGAGCGATCGTCGTACACGAACCCGGTGGGCCCGAGCGGTTGGAGGTCGCCGAAGTACCGGATGCGACGCTGCAGCCAGGCGGTTTGCTGATCCGCGTCGCAGCGGCCGGGGTGAACCGGGCCGACCTTCTTCAGCGGAGAGGGTTCTACCCGCCACCAGCGGGCGAAAGCGACATCATCGGGCTCGAAGTATCAGGCCACGTCGAGGCCGTGGGCGAGGGCGTCGACGGCTGGTCCGTGGGCGATCCGGTCGTGGCCCTGTTGGCAGGGGGCGGGTACGCCGAGTTGGTGTCCGTACCCGCCGGCCAGTGCTGCCCGCCTCCGCCTGGCGTCGACCTCGTCTCGGCGGCCGGCGTGCTCGAGGTTGCGGCGACCGTCGCGTCGAATCTCACCCGAGTCCACCTCCATTCCGGTGAAACCCTGTTGGTTCACGGCGGCGCCGGGGGCATCGGCAGCTTTGCGATTCAGTACGCCACCGCCCGCGGCGTGCGGGTGCTCACCACGGCTGGAACCGAGGAGAAGTTGGCCTATTGCCGCGAACTCGGCGCGTCGGTGGCCATCGACTACCACGACGACTGGGTGGCTGCGGCTTCGGCGGCCACGGATGGCCGCGGGGTCGACGTGATCCTCGACGTGATGGGCGCGAAGTACCTCGAACCCAACGTCTCCCTGCTGGCGCGATCGGGACGGCTGATCGTGATCGGCCTGCAGGGAGGACGCAAGGGCACCCTCGACCTCAATGCGTTGCTGGGGAAGAACGGCACGATTACGGCGACCTCGCTGCGCATGCGCCCGGCGTCACAGAAAGCCGCGGTCGTGGCGCAGGTCTGCGCCGACGTCTGGCCCATGTACGGCACTGGTTCCCTCACGCTGGCCCCCGAGACACGATTCCCGTTGGACCAGGCGCGCGAGGCCCACCAGCACCTGGAATCGGGCGAGAACACCGGGAAGGTGATTCTCGTCGTCTGAAGCACCCCTGCCTGATCGCCGACGTGTGCGAGAACGGGGTCGCCGGTGAACCCGTGCCTAGCCCACGCGCCAGGCAGTCGCGACGTGGACCAACGGGGCGAGGCCGCGCCTGCCCCTCCCTCCACGCGACCCAGCCAGCAGCGAATCGCGACGTCCACCACAGGGCGAGGCCAGGGCGTACCCCTCCCTCCACGCGACCCAACCAGCAGCGAGCCGACCTCGACGTGCCAGCAGGCACCCCTCGGCGCGGGGTGAGGGTCGTCGAGGCGTACGCTGCATCTGGCCCTTGTGGGTCCACCGACCGCTTCGACGCCTCACGGGGGTGACCCGATGACCATGTGGCCCACCTCCTTGGGGTTTCGTCGGCGGCACTCCGTGGAGATTCGCAAGGAGTTGATGGCGAGCCTGGTTTCGGTCGCCGGAATGGTCGGACGCCCCGTGAAGAGACTCGACGGGTCGCTCATCGGACGGCTGCACGACTTCGTCGTCCTCGCGGGGCCGGGGCACCCACCCGTGGTGGGGTACGTGGTCGAAATCGCCAGGCGGCGGGTTTGGTTGCACGCCGAGGACGTGGCTGGCTTGGAGCACGGTCAGTTGATCCTGCAGAAGACACGCTTCGATTTCGCCGATCTCCAGCGCCGACATGGCGAAATCCAGCTATTCCACGACGTGGTGGATCATCAACTCGTCGACATCCACGGTGTGCAGGTCGTGCGGGCGTCCGATCTGTACCTCGGAAACGTGGGCGACGGCTGGCGTCTGGTCGGCGTCGACATCTCCTGGAGTACGTTTCTGCGGCGCGCTCTCCCAGGGAGCCGCGGCTGGCGACCAACGCCCTCACTGGTCCTCGATTGGAACGGAGTCCACTCGCTGGCCGTGAGCGAGGAGAAGGGGATCCAGTTGGACGCCCCCAATTCCCAACTCAAGCTGCTGGCCCCCGCCGACCTGGCAGAACTGCTGTCAGATCTGGGGCGATCCGAGCGGCAGGAACTCCTCGAAGACCTCGATCCCACGGATGCGGCAGACGCGCTCGAGTTGATGGACGACGAAGACGTGGCGAGCGTTCTCGGCGACGCGCCTGTGCACTTGGCAGCCGAACTCCTGAGCGAGATGGAGCCCGACGAAGCCGTGGACGCGCTGCGAGAAATGGGCCTCGAGGACCGCGAAGAGGTCCTTCACGCGATGCAGGCCGATGACGAATCGGACCTGCGGGAACTGCTGGCGTACCACGTCAACACGGCGGCCGGAATGATGACCTCGGCGATGGTCGTGACGCCCGCGTCGTCCCTTGTGTCCCACGCCGTGGACGCCCTGCGTGCCGCGCGCGGAACCCCGGACGAAACCGACGTCGTCATCCTGGTCGACGAGGCGGGCGTGGTCGTCGACGACGTCACGGCGCTCGACCTTCTGGGACAAGAGCCGTCCCGGCAACTGAGGGATCTGGTCGGAGCACCGTGGCCGGTGACGGTCGGAGCTGTCTCTTCGCTGTCCGACGTGGTGGATGCCATGCGCGACAACCAGCGGGCATCGGTGCTCGTCGTGGACGCCGAGGGTCGCCCGCTGGGAAGGATTCTCGCCGACGATGTCGTCGACGCCCTTGCAGACGCCGATCGCCGGTGGCCGTGGCAACGACCGATCGGAGGTGCGTCGTGAGCGACGCGACCACGACCGCCCCACCGACGCCGACTCGCCGACGAAACCGAGTCTGGGCCTCGGTCGCGGCGTTCGGAGCCGTGCTCGGGCCAGGGCTCATCGCCGGCCTCTCCGACGACGACGCGGCAGGCATCACGACGTACTCAAGTCTCGGGGCGTCGTACGGCTACCAACTGCTGTGGGTCCTGGTCGTCTCGACGATCGCACTCATCTTGTTCCAAGACCTCGGCGCCCGCATCGGCGTCGTGACTGGGCAGGGTTTGGCCGGCCTGATCCGCCAGCGGTATGGAGCCCGGGCCGGGGTCACGTCGATCGGCGCGTTGGTCCTCGCCAACCTGGGGACGACCTGCGCCGAGTTCGCGGGCATCGCAGCCGGCTCGGAGATTTTCGGGTTGTCGAGGTACGTGTCGGTCCCATTGGCTGCGGTCCTCGTGTCGGCCCTCGTGTTGCGGGGCGGGTTCCGAGGCGTCGAACGGGTCCTGATGTTGCTGTCGGCGGTGTTCATCTCCTACATCGGAGCGGGCGTGCTGGCCAACCCGGACTGGGGAGCGGCAGCCCGGGGGATGGTCACTCCGACCATGCCTCTCACCAAGGACGCGGTGCTGATCGCGACTGCCACGTTGGGTACGACGCTGGCTCCGTGGGGTCTGGCGTTCATCCAGAGCTACGCGGTCGACAAGAAGCTCGACACGAAAGAACTCGGCTTGCTGAGGATCGACGTCGTCACCGGCGCAATCCTGACCGGGGTGATCGGCTTCTTCGTCGTCGTGGCCTGCGCAGCGACGATGTACGTCAAGGGCATCTCGGTGACCGACGCGGCATCGGCCGCTGTAGCCCTGGAACCCCTCGCCGGCCCGCTGACCAAACAACTCTTCGCGGTGGGGTTGCTGGGAGCCTCTCTCCTGGCGGCGTCGATTCTGCCGTTGTCGACGGCGTACTCGGTTTGCGACGTAGCTGGTCGCCCCGCCGGACTCGACGACACCATCCGCGAGGCACCCCTCTTCTACGGAACCTTCGGCGCCGTTACCCTCGTCGCCGTGATCCTGGTTCTGATTCCTGGGATGCCGTTGGTGCCGGTTCTGGTCCTCTCGCAGGTGTTGAACGCCGTACTCCTGCTGCCGCTTCTGTTCTATATGGCCGGCATCGCTCGCGACCGACGGTTGATGGGCCCCCATGTGGCGGGTACGGCTGTCACGAGCGTCTACTACGTCGTCATCGCCTTGATCATCGTCTGCATCGGACTGATGTTCGTTCTTCAAGTGCTGCACTGATCGATCGAGGTCGTGCGCGAGCGCTCCAGATCCGGATCAGGCCGATCCGGAACTCGCCAAGCCGTCGACCTCACGAGGCTGAGCGCGACGGCCAGCCCGTCGATGTCGTTCTCCGGTCAATTCGTCCAAGCTCTCCACAGGGCCGCGTACTCGCCGTCCAGGTCCATGAGTTCGTGATGGGATCCGAGTTCGGCGATCCTGCCGTCGATCACCACGGCGATCCGGTCGGCGTCGTGGGCGGTGTGGAGTCGATGGGCGATCGCGACGACGGTACGGCCCGCCAAGAGAGCGTGCATCGAGCCTTCGAGGTGCCGCGCCGTCCGCGGGTCGATGAGTGAGGTCGCCTCGTCCAGCACGAGCGTGTGCGGGT
>JBDHZQ010000105.1:0-8670 GCA_039811945.1 Propionibacteriaceae bacterium | reverse complement strand
AACCAAGCCGTCGTCTGGGGCGAGACCTTCATCAGATGCGCGATCCGGGTCAGCAGGACCACGATGAGCAACACGCCGATCATCGCGGGGATTCGCATCGCGACGCTCGACAGGTACGGCTGATTTCCGCTCAGCACGACGATCAGGTGCTGGATCTGCAGACTGAGCGGGCCGTACGGCGCAGGAGTGAATCGCCACACCCAGGCGACCTGGTCGGCGAACGCGCCGGGCAACACCCCGGGGCCGGCCTCGTACGGGTTGACGTCGTTGACGAGCATCCAACCTTGCGCTGCATAGCTGTAGGCGTCGTGGCTGAAGATCGGGGGACCGAACAGGAAGGGCACGCTCCAGATGGCGAGCACGGCCCAGTGTTTGATGTCGGCGTAGACCGCCGGCCGCAGCCGGAACCAGGCGTCGACCAGCAGCAGAATGCCGCCGATCACCAGCGCCGTACCCGCAATCTTCGTCGCCGTCGAGTCCAGATGCAGGGCGCGCAGAACCGGCCACCAGGGGGCGTTCTGTGGCAAATACGCCGGCGTCAACGAGCCCACCAGGATCATGAACGTGGCGAGGGCCCCGGTCTTAACCGGCGTCAGCTTCCAGGCCGCCCCGAGATCGCGCAACAGCCGGTTCAGGTACGGCTTCACCGGCGCTCCTCTCGATCCCCGGATCACCCTCATCGTCGGCCCGGCCACGCGAGGTCCTCGCCGGGTCGGCCACCATCCCAGGTCGTCACTCGCGCGCGACCTCACGCAGCACGTCGACGTACCGGTCGGCGACCGTGTCCCAATCCCACGCCGAGAGTTGCTCCCACGTGGGGTGCGGCGCGGGCCGGGTCACCGCGGCGACGGCCGCCTTGGCCAGGGCTTTCGCATCACCGAGCGGCACGATCGTGGCGTCGACGCCGGGTACGGCGGCCAATTCGTCGGCGACCCCGACCGCATAGCCGACCAGGCTGGCACCGGCGGCGAGCGCCTCGAGCTGGGTCAGCTGGAATCCTTCGGCCGCGCGGCTGGGATTGACGTACACCGCCCCGCGCAGCGCGTCACGCACGGTGCCGGGACCCGCTTCGCCGACCAGGTCGACTTCGAGCCCGGCGGCCGAGGCTCGCCCGCGGATGTCCGCAGCGTCGGGGCCCGTACCCAGGAACCGGGTACGGCCCTTCCACCCCGCCTGGGCACACGCTTGGGCGGCCCTGAGGAAGTCGCCCCACCCCTTCTCGGCGACCAGCCGACCGACGAACACCAGGTCTCGAGGGGAGCCGGTCTCAGTGCTGAGTTGCTGAGGCAGCCAGTCCGCGAGATCGATGCCGTTGCCGATCACCGTCGAGTCGACGTCTGCGAGGTCGCGTACGAAGCGGCGGGTGGCCTCCGAAACCGAGAGGACTCGAGCCGCCGAACGCAGCGAGCGACGGCCGAGCGTGCGGTCGACGATCGTCGACGCTGCGGCGACGTACGGCGGAGAGGTCACCACCGACCCGGCACCGTGTTCGGTGTGCACGACCGGCACGCCCAGCCGCCGGCCCAGGCTGGTGCCGTACCAGGTCATCGGGAAGAACCGTGTGTGCGTTGCGATGTGCGTCGGCGCCAACGGCTGCCCCACACCGAGCGAGCCCGCGAAGCGCCGCCACTCGAACGGGTCCGGCCAGGCCAGGATGTGCCTGAAGTCGAGCCGGCGTCGAAGCGGGAGCACGGTGACTCCGTGGAAGTCTCGGGCCGGCCCCGGCGTGCCGAGGTAGGCAATCGTGGTGCGGATCCCGCGAGTCACCAGCCGTGGCAGAAGGTGCTTGAGGTGCGTCTGGACCCCGCCGGGGATCTCGTCGAACTGCCCGGCGACAACCAGCAAGTGGGTGTCGGCTGCCGCGTCACTCATGGCGGCATCGTAACCGTGCCGCCCCGGCCGCTAGCCGGTCTCGATCTTGCGGATCGGGTCGGAGTCCCGACCTGCGGTCGCGCAGAAGGCCGCGGCCGACAGCTTGGTGAGCGTGATCTCGCCGTTGGTCGGGTTCGTGCCCTTGTCCTTGAGGTACTTGGTCACCACCTCGGTCTGCTGCGTGTTGCCCATCTCACGGAATTCTCCGCAGGTCGTGGGCGCCGCCCTTGTTGACCGCCGCGCAACCGGACGCCAGCACCGCCACCAAGCAGGCACCTACGAGCGCGCTGGTGTATTTCCCCCTGAACATCCCCCCAAGTGACGGCCGGCCCCCGAGATTCCGCCGGCGGAGGTCATGCTAGGCCATCGGGGGTCGTCGCCCTGGCCATGGGGAGGCGTCCGATCCGTGGGACACACGTTTTCCGCGTCTAGGATTGGGCGGGTCTGTGCGCGACGGCGCACGCGTTCATGGAAGGGATTGCATGGCCGACCTCAAGACCCTCGACCGGGTCGTGATCCGCTTCGCGGGAGACTCCGGCGACGGCATGCAACTCACCGGGGACCGATTCACGGCCGACACGGCGCACTTCGGCAACGACATCGCCACGCTGCCCAACTTTCCTGCCGAGATTCGAGCACCAGCCGGCACGTTGCCCGGCGTGTCGAGCTTCCAACTGCACTTCGCGAACTTCGACATCTCCACTCCCGGTGATGCCCCGAACGTGCTCGTCGCCATGAATCCCGCTGCCCTCAAGGCCAACATCGGCGACGTCCCGAAGGGCGGGGCGATCATCGTCGACACCGGCGACTTCACGCCCCGGAACCTGACGAAGGTCGGCTACGAGACGAACCCCCTCGAAGACGGGTCGCTGGCCGACTACCAGCTCTTCCCTCTGGACCTCACCGGCCTGGCGGTCGGCGCGGTGAAGGACTTCGGTCTCGGCCGCAAGGATGCCGCCCGTACGAAGAACATGTTCGCCTTGGGCCTGCTGACGTGGTTGTACGACCGCCCGGTGAACGGCACCGAGGAGTTCCTGGCGCGCAAGTTCGCCAGCCGCCCGGAGATTCGCGACTCCAACCTCGCTGCCTTCCGGGCCGGGCACGCGTACGGCGAGACCACCGAAACGTTCGCCGTACGATTCGAAGTCGCCCCGGCGCCGATGCCGGCGGGTGAGTACCGGCAGATCAACGGTAATACGGCTTTGGCGTACGGCCTGATGGCCGCGGCGCAGAAGGCCGGCCTGAGGCTGTTCCTCGGGTCGTACCCGATCACCCCCGCCAGCGACATCCTCCACGAGCTGAGCAAGCACAAGTCGCTCGGCGTGATGACGTTCCAGGCCGAGGACGAGATCGCCGGGGTCGCCGCCGCGCTGGGCGCGTCGTTCGCTGGCGCGTTGGGTGTCACGACGACGTCCGGGCCGGGGCTGGCGCTGAAACAGGAGACGATCGGGCTCGGCGTCATGACCGAGCTGCCGCTGGTCGTCGTCGACGTGCAGAGGGCCGGCCCGTCGACGGGCATGCCGACCAAGACCGAGCAAGCCGATCTCCTGCAGGCTTTGTACGGCCGCAACGGCGAGTCCCCGGTCGTCGTGATCGCACCTCAGTCGCCCGCGGATTGCTTCCCGACAGCCGTGGAGGCGGTCAGGCTGGCCGTGACGTACCGAACCCCGGTGATCGTGCTGAGTGACGGGTACGTGGCGAACGGATCCGAACCGTGGCCGATTCCCGATCTGTCGGCGATCGAGCCCATCGACCCCGCCTTCGCATCGGTGCCGAACGGGCGCAGCCCGTCAGGTGAACCACGCCACTTCCCGTACGTGCGCCATCCCGAGACCCACGTGCGTTCCTGGGCGATCCCCGGCACCGCAGGCCTGGAACACCGGATCGGCGGGTTGGAGAAATCCGATGCCGGCGGGATTTCCTACGACGCGGCCAATCACGACCGGATGGTGCGGCTGCGTCAGGAGAAGATTGCCGGGATCGTACGCGACGTGCCCGACGTGGTCGTCGACGATCCGAGCGGCAACGCGCGGGTTTTGTTGCTCGGATGGGGATCGACGTACGGCCCGGTCATGGCCGCGGCAGGGCGGGTACGGCGGACCGGACGCCGGGTCGCACGAGCACACGTGCGCCATCTCAACCCACTGCCCGCGAACCTCGGCGAGGTGCTGCGCGCCTACGACACGGTCGTCGTACCGGAAATGAACCTGGGCCAGTTCGCCTCGTTGCTGAGGTCGACGTACCTGGTCGACGTGCAGAGCTACTCGCGGGTGCGGGGTCTGCCGATTTCCTCGACCGAGCTGGCTGCCGACGTGATCTCGATGATCGAGGAGATGCAGTGACCCAGACCACCTTTCCCGGCCTGGTCGGCGTGCCCCTGTCACTGGAGCCGCTGACCCGCAAGGACTTCACGAGCGACGCCGAGGTGCGCTGGTGCCCCGGGTGCGGCGACTATGCGGTCTTGTCGACGTTCCAGGCCCTGTTGCCCGAGCTGGGCATCGCGCGGGAGAACACCGTCGTCATCTCGGGGATCGGGTGCTCGTCGAGGTTCCCGTACTACGTCGACTCGTACGGCATGCACTCCATCCACGGTCGGGCGCCGGCGATCGCGACGGGTCTGGCGATGACCCGACCCGACCTTGCCGTGTGGGTCGTCACTGGCGACGGCGACGCGCTGTCGATCGGCGGCAACCACCTGATCCATGCCCTGCGCCGCAACCTCAACATCACGATCCTGCTGTTCAACAACCGGATCTACGGACTCACCAAAGGCCAGTTCTCGCCGACCTCCGAGCAGGGCAAGGTCACGAAGTCGACGCCCATGGGTTCGTTGGAGGTTCCGTTCAACCCGATCTCGTTGGCCCTCGGCGCCGAGGCGTCGTTCGTCGCCCGAGCGCTCGATTCGGATCGAGGAGGGCTGAGCGAGGTCCTCCGGGCTGCGGCCAGCCATCGCGGCGCGTCGCTCGTCGAGATCTACCAGAACTGCCCGATCTTCAACGACGGGGCCTTCGACGCGGTCAAGGGTCGCGACGCCGACGAGGCGATCATCCGCCTCCGCCAAGGAGAACCGATCACCTTCGCGGGCGGCAGGCTGGGCGTCGTTCGTGATCCGGCGACCGGGGAGGTGACCGTCGCCGAAGTCGACGAGGTCGGTCTCGATTCGGTCGTGATCCACGACGCCCACCGACCCGACCCGACGGTAGCGTTCGCGCTGTCGCGGCTGACCGACGGAGGTACGTTGCACCGGGCTCCCCTCGGCATCTTCCGTGACGTGGAGCGACCCGCCTACGACGATCTCGCCCGCCACCAGCTCGAGTTGGCCGGCTCGGCCGAGAACCCGACCGTCTCGCTCCAGCAGTTGATGCGTGGTGCCGAGACCTGGCAGGTCGGGTAGGAGAGACGTAGGAGATGACCGACGGCGAGCCGGACCTGACCGTTCTGCGTCATCCTGGCGAGTTCGAGCCTGATTCCACCGTTCTGCGACCCAGCGAGGGTGGTGGGGACCACACCGTCCTACGCCCGGCAGAACCCCCGTCCGACCACACCGTCCTACGCCCGGCAGAACCCCCGTCCGACCACACCGTCCTACGCCCGGCAGGACCCCCGTCCGACCACACCGTCCTACGCCCCGCGGAATTGGTCGCCACGCACCTCCCAGTCACCTCCCTAAGTTCGCGGGAAGACGCGCTGGCTAAGGAAAGGATCCGTGGGCTCAACGAAACCTCTGACGAGAGCGGAGATGTCAGGCAGGAGGGCTCAGACACCACCGCGCTCAGATCCGCACCCTCACCCACCACCGGCTACCCGACCGAACACGCCACGGTCCTCCGATCCGCACTCTCACCCGCAACGGCGGACAGCAGCCCCTCGACGGACTACCCCACCCCCGACACGACCAGACTGAGGAAATCGGAGGAACTGCGGAAATCGGAGGACGTGGTCGCCCTCAACTCGACCCCGCGTCGGGTTCGGACGGCAACCTCCCTCAGTCATCCGCCCAGGGTGAAGAAGGCCGTCGTACGTCGGCGGCCGAATCCCGGCGTCAAAGAGCCCCCGCCAGTGGTCGGTGATCCCTGGTCGGCGACTCGTTTGCCACCTCCGCCGGGCATCACCTCACGGATCGGCACGCCGCCGCAGGTGTCGGCCTCGACCCCCGTCCCGATGTCGTCGCTCGTGTCCAAGGTGCCGCCGGCAGGCGGCGGGGGCCCTGTGGACGCTCCGACGTTCGACGCGCCGGTGAGGCAGGAAGCCGTAGCAAAGCCAGTCGATCTCAACCGGCCGACGGGGGAGGCGCAGGCGCCGGAACTGGACGTACCCAAACCGATCCCCGGAGCTCCGATCGACGCGCCCAGTCGAGGTCGGTATTCCCGCCCCGACGAAGCACCGAGCCACGGTCGCGCGCGTCGGAGACGTCGGCCGGTCTGGCTGCTCGGGGCCGTGGGAGCGATCGTGCTCGGCCTGGTGGGTTATCTGGTGTGGGACCAGTACCGGCCGATCCAGGTCGACCCGTCGATCGTGGTTCCGACCACAGCCCAGGCGTCCAAGGCGGTGGTGGCGCGGGGCGACCAGGTGGTGCGCGAGTACCTGACGGCGCTGAAAGACGGGGATATCGACAAGGCTCTGACGTACGGGCCGGTCGGACCAGGCAGTACGGTCTTGCTCAATCAGGCGACGGTACGGCGAGGGCTCGACCGAGCGCCGATCGGGTCGATCAACGTGCCGACGGCCGACGAGAACGCCAGCCAGATTCGGGCGAGCTACACCATCGGCACAGAGGCCGTCGAGGCGGTGTTCCGGGTCGTCAAGAACGACGACGGCTCGTGGCACCTGGCGAAAGCAACGACGACGGTGCACGTCTCGGCCAAGCGCAACGATCGAGTGCCGTTGTCTATCAACGGTCAGGTCGTGGGGCCGGTGGTGGACTTGGAGTTGGTGCCGGGGTCGTATGCGTTCGACACCACACTGCCCTATCTCGCTTACCACGAGCGCACGAACTTCACCGTGCCGAACCTGGACTACGGGACGCCGATCGAGGAGCTTCCGGTGGTGATCACACCCCAGGGCAGGGAGGCCTTGATCCAGGCGACGAACACGTCTCTCGACCAGTGCCTGAGCAGTCAGGAGTTGTCGCCGGTGAACTGCCCGTTCCGCTTCCCGCTTCCCCCGGGTCGGCAGATCGTGCCTGGCTCGATTCATCGGACCCTTGATCTTGCCGAGCCTGCCGCCGTGGCCCAGTGGGCTGTGTCACCGTCGGATTTCGCCGTGGCCGAGGCATTGGTGACGGTGAAGGGATCGTTGACGGCGACCTACACGAACGGCGACACCACCGGAGCGAGTGGTTTCAACGACACGTGGACGGTCACGATCGACGCCACCCGGTCGCGGCCTCAGGACTTGACGGTGAGGTGGTCGAAGTAGGCGAACCTCACGGCTCCGCCTCAAGCAGCGACATCGGACGGCGGCACGTGACTGGTCGGTGGTTCGGGTGCGGCCGGGAAGCTGAGGCTTCGCCAGTCGAGGCGTTCGCCGGTGGGATGAATGTAGGTTGACCGGCCTGGTGGTGGTGGGCACGGCTGTCGGTGGGGTGGGGGTTGGATCTTGAGTCCTGACCGGGCCCTGAACTCGATGTCGGTATTGGGGTCGCCGTGGATGGTGAATTCTCCGAGGTGGTGTCTTCGGTGGCAGCGGGCGCACAGGGTGATCAGGTTGTCGGAGTCTGTTCGACCTCCGTCGGCCCAGTGGCGGATGTGGTGGACCTGCAGCCCGCGTCGGCTGCTGCACATCGGGTGCTGACAGCGTCGACGGTCGCGGCGCAAGATGACGCGTCTGGTCCGGTTCGGTACGACCCGTAAGGTCCGGCCTACGGAGAGGGGTACCGCGTTCTGCACGAAGACCGGTGACACCGTGCCGTCGCAGGTGAGTAGCTGGTTCAGGGCATCGGGGACGGCGGTGCCGTCGGCCCAGCTGGCCTGCACCGGCTGGGACGGGTCAAGGAACAACACCACGTGATGCCGATCGGCGACCTGCTCAGTCTCGCCGTTCAACGACCGGCGGCACACGTCGACCAGCGCATCAGCCCACGGGGTCGGACTCGCTTCGCCCCGGTCGTGGAACAACCGGTCCCGGGCGGCCGACAAGGCGGCTTCGACGATCCGTCCCCGATCTGGATCCAGCACGGCCGTCAGTCGGAACCGGCCTTCGTCGTCGAACGACACCCGCCCTTGCTCTGACCGGCCGTCAGGGTCGGGGTCGGCCGGCACTCGGGCTGCCCGGACCGTGGTGCGGATCTGGCTGACCGTCATCGACCCGGCCAGAGCGGCGACCTGCTCGTCGGTGTGAGCTGGTGCTTTCACCGCCACCCTGGCCTGATCCAACGTCAACTGGCCCGATTCGAACAGTCCCACCGTCGCCGGATGCTCACCGCCGGCCATCTTCTCGGCCATGTCGATCCACGCCTGTGCCGTACCCGCCGATACACCCGCCTGCCAAGTCAAGTAGTGCGACACCGAACGAATCCCGTCCTGGGCCCACACCCCCGAGTCGACCGCTTCCGCAGCCAGAGTCACCAACTCGGCCTGCGCCGCGTTCCACCGCGAGACCGCCACCGCCAACCGATCCTGGAAATCGTCGCGCTCAGCATCACTCACGCAGTGATCCACGTGATACGGGCTGACGGTGGTCTCATCCATAGAATAATAATACATGCGTTCTATTTAGATGTCAAGCCCCCGGCCCGCGATCTCCCGACTCATCGCCGGCTCGGCCGACGTCACACCCGGTTCCCGCCCACCAAGGATG
>JBDHZQ010000104.1:0-8680 GCA_039811945.1 Propionibacteriaceae bacterium | reverse complement strand
CGCCAAGTAGGTGGTGTCGTCGGCGTTGACTCCCGGCTGAACCCCTCGATCTGACACCCGATACACGCGATCGAAACCCGGCGGGTCGATGTAGCCCTGGGGTGCCACACTCGTCAACGACACGGGCACCGAGAAACCGATCTCCGGAATGGCGATAGCGCGGGCCTCCGACAGGGGAGCTTGTTGTAGGGCCGGTGCGTGAGGCGTAGTTGAAGTGACAGCGGCAGTCGAGGGGGTCGGAGAACTCGATTGGGTCGAGATAGGCGATGCGGGGAGTGTCACCGAGGCCGGGGCTGCCGACGCGGCTTCGGCCGCCGGAGTCGACGACTTCCCAAGATTCGCAATGACGAGAGCCGAGACGACGGCGAGCACCAGGACGACAATTCCTAGCCAGGCCCTTCGACTCAGCCTGTTCATCGATGACTCCCGCCCAGACGTACGCAGAATTGCGTCGGAGAATACCCCTCGTAATCAGCGCGAACAAGTGATTGCGGCGTTGTGACTTCGTGCACCCGCAGGCGCTGCGCGACGTCGACCTCGTCGCGGCCGCACACTGCGGGTCCCGAGGTTGCTGCCCCCTCCGCCTGTCCCAGCTCCGGCGCATCGCGGATGAGACGTTTCAGTGAAACGGCTTCGAAATCCTTTCCAACCCCTTGACTGGCTGCTCCGCGGCGTCGTACGGTGGCGCGCAGTGCGACTGAATGTAACGGTTCAACCGGGCCTCCGGAGACGCCGGCCGAGCACAGGAGGCGCACGTATCCCCAACGGAGAGGACACCACGCGTGAGTGCACTCAGTGAGTTGAGTCATCTGAAGGGGGGAAAACAGGAGACGACCGACAACAAGGCCGCCTACCTCTTTCTTCTCCCGTGGCTCATCGGTCTCGCCGTCATCACGATCGGCCCGATGATCGCATCCCTGTACTTGTCGTTCACCGACTACAGCCTGCTGGCCCCCCCAGAGTGGATCGGCCTCAAGAACTACGAACGCATGTTGAACGACCCGAGACTGTTGAACTCGTTGAAGGTCACGTTCACCTACGTGCTCGTCTCGACGCCGCTGCAACTCGCGCTGGCGTTGGGGATTGCGGTACTCCTCAACCGTGGGATGCGCGGTCTGGCGTTCTACCGGTCGGTGTTCTACCTCCCGTCGCTGATGGGATCCTCGGTCGCGATTGCGATTCTGTGGCGTCAGATCTTCGGCACCAGCGGCCTGGTCAACCAGATCCTGACCAGCCTCGGGGTCCAGAACCCGCCGGGGTGGATCGCCGATCCGAACACTGCCCTCTACACGATCATCTTGCTCCATGTCTGGACATTCGGGTCGCCCATGATCATCTTCCTCGCCGGCCTTCGGCAGATCCCGACGATGTACTACGAAGCGGCGTCGGTCGACGGGGCCAGCAAGTGGACCCAGTTCTGGCACATCACGATGCCGCTGCTGAGCCCGATCATCTTCTTCAACCTGGTGCTGCAGATCATCGGTGCCTTCCAGTCGTTCACGCAGGCGTTCATCGTCTCCGGAGGCAGCGGCGGCCCGTCGGATTCCACGATGTTCTACACGCTGTACCTCTACCAGAAGGGCTTCGCCCAACTGGACATGGGCTACGCCTCGGCCATGGCCTGGCTGCTGCTCCTCATCGTCGGTGCTTTCACGGCGATCAACTTCTACGCCTCCAAGTACTGGGTGTTCTACGATGACTGATCTTGCGAACGAATCGAGAAGCACGGCCGGCATCGCGCCGGTGACGACCGGCCTGCCCGGCCGCCGCCCACGCCGTACCCCGCTCGCCTCCGGCGTGCGGTCCGTCGTCCGGCACACACTGATGATCCTTGCCTCGGCCCTGATGATCTATCCGCTCCTGTGGATGCTCGTCAGTTCGTTTCGGCCGAATGACCGCATCTTCCAAGAGTCCGGACTGTTCCTGACCGAGTTCCATCTCGAGAACTACACGTTTGGCTGGAACGCCTTGAACCAGCCGTTCGGCCACTACCTGATCAACTCGGCGATCGTCGTGCTGGGCTGCATCCTCGGCAACGTGGTGAGCTGTTCATTGGCGGCGTACGCCTTCGCCCGCCTGAAGTTCCTGGGCCGCAACCTGCTGTTCGCGATCATGTTGCTGACGATCATGCTTCCGCAGCACGTCGTGATCGTGCCGCAGTACATCCTCTTCTCCAACTTCGAGTGGATCAACACGTTCCTGCCGCTGATCGTGCCCAAGCTGCTCGCTACCGACGCCTTCTTCGTCTTCCTCATGGTCCAGTTCATCCGGGGTCTTCCGCGGGAACTCGACGAAGCGGCGCGGATCGACGGCTGCGGTCACTGGTCGATCTTCTTCCGGATCATCATGCCGCTGATGACACCGGCGATCGCGACCACCACGATCTTCACCTTCATCTGGACGTGGAACGACTTCTTCGCCTCGCTGATCTTCCTGACCTCTCCCGACAAGTACACAGTGCCCCTGGCGCTTCGGGCGTTCCTCGACGCGTCGGGCACCTCCAACTGGGGGGCGATGTTCGCTATGTCGATCGTGTCTCTGATCCCGGTCTTCCTGGCCTTCCTGTTCGGCCAACGTTTCCTGATCCGCGGCATCGCCACCACGGGCATCAAGTGACCAGGTACGCCGTCATCGGCACCGGTCACCGCTGCCAGATGTACCTCGACGCCATCGGTACCACCCACTCCGACGTCGCCACCCTCGTAGCTCTTGTCGATCCCAACCCGGGACGGGTGTCGTACCACCTAGGCCGCATGATCGCCGAGTACGGCTACGACACCGGCTCCGTCTGGACCGGCGATCCCGACGACCTGGAGCAGATCCTCGCCGATTCGGGAGCCGAACGCGCGATCGTCACCTCGCCAGACGTGACCCATGCAGGGCTCATCGTGCGATGCCTCGACGCGGGACTCGACGTCGTCTGCGAGAAGCCACTCACGACACGTCCGGATCTGGCTCGCCAAATCGCCGAGGCCGTCGGCCGGACCGGCCGTGACGTCGTCGTCACCTTCAACTACCGGTATTCGCCACGGAACTCCGAACTGAAGCGGCTCATCGCCTCCGGAGAACTCGGTGACCTCCTGTCGGTCGCGTTCGAGTGGGTGCTCGACACCGCCCACGGCGCCGACTACTTCCGCCGCTGGCACCGGGAGAAGGACGTCTCGGGAGGCCTGCTGATTCACAAGTCGAGCCACCACTTCGACCTGGTCAACTGGTGGCTGTCCGATGTTCCGGCCCGGGTCTACGCCAGCGGTGGCACCCGGTTCTACGGTGCGGCCAACGCCGAGGCGAGAGGGCTCGGCGCCAGCCCCAAGCGTGGAACCCATGACGGTGAGCACACACCGTGGGAACTCGACCTGCGCTCCGACCCCAGGCTCGAAGCTCTTTACCTGGATCAGGAGCACTACGACGGCTACTTGCGCGACAAGGATGTCTTCGACACTGGTATCACGGCAGAGGATAACCTCGCCGTCATCGTCGACTACCGCTCCGGAGCGACGCTGTCGTACGCCCTCAACGCCCACTCCCCCTGGGAGGGCTATCGGGTCGCGGTCAACGGGACCCGAGGCCGGGCCGAACTTGAGGTGGTCGAGCGGGTCGCAGTGCTCGTTGACGGCGGCACCCCCATCGTCGACCCGTCGTTCGTCGCCGACCATTCGGCTGGCGGCGCGAGGGTGCGCGGAGACCGCCTGGTTGTGCAGAAGCACTGGCAGGTGGCCGAGGAGGTGACGATTCCCGAGGGCGAAGGTGGCCACGGCGGTGGCGACGCGCTGCTGCTGCGAGACGTGTTCGTGGGTCCCGACGACGACCCACTGGGACGTCCGTCGGATTGGATCGACGGCATGCGGGCCGTCGCGGTCGGGATGTGTGGCAACGTTTCGCTGGTGGAGGGACGCGCGGTGACACCTGCCGAACTCGGGTTGCCGGTCGACCGCGGTTGAGCAGGCACCCGCTCGCAGGGTACGAAGACTGGCCGGACTACGTGCGGAACCGCCCGCTGGTCTCCGGCGACGACTGGACCACCCGAGTGGCCGGTCTGTTCGGCGTACCCGAACCGGTCGCCGCGCCCGAGCCGCGGGTACGACGGACGTGGACTTCGACGTGCGACGGAGTCGCCGTGACCACGACGGAGCTCGTCTGGCCCGTCGGTTTCGGGCCCGAGTTGCACGCCTGGTTGCTGAAACCACGCGATCGAGAGCCGGGCACCCTGCCCGGAGTCCTGACGCTTCATTCCCATGGCGGTCTCAAGAGCATCGGCGCAGCGCGCCTCGTGGCGGAGGCGGGCGGCGGGGAAGCGTACCGGGCGAGGTACGAGGGAGGGGTCGCGTTCGCCACCAGACTGGCTGCGAGGGGAGCACTGGTGCTCGCTCCGGACGCCTTCAGCTGGGGTTCACGCGGATTCGGGCTGGACGAGCCGTACGACGTCAGCGCTGCCTCTCACGAGCACGAGATCGCCAAGTACGCCGCAGCACTCGGAACGTCGTATGCCGGAATGGTCGCCCATGACGATCTCACAGCCCTCCGACTGCTCAGGAGTTTCGGCCCGAACTGGATCGGGGTGACCGGGTTCTCCGGAGGCGGTGGGCGGGCGGCGTTGGTTTCGGCGATCGAAGCCGTGGACCGGGTGTCGATCGCCGCAATGATGACGACGTACGACGCGCTCGTGCCGGATCACGTGTCTGCCCACTCGTGGTTGCTCCACACGCCGAGGGCCTACCGGGACCTGGACCTGCCCGCGCTCGCTGCGGGCCGCCGTACCCACGACCTGCAGGTGATCTATCTCAGCGACGACCCACTGTTCCCCAGGGCTGGCATGCACGCGGCCGACCGGTCGTTGCGCGCCTTGTTCAGGGGCCAGCGGGGGACCTACCGCGGCTGCTGGGTCGAAGCTGGCCACGAGTTCGGGGTGTCCAGCCAAGATCGGGCCGTCGACTTCCTGACCCGGGCGTGATCGAACTCCCCCGGATGACGCGCCGAGCCCGCCAGGTCCGCTTCTTCCTGAGTGGTCACCGGGAGGCCACAGGAGCGCGGCGGATTCCCGCGGTGACGGCGACGCCGGCCAAGAGGAGCGCGCCGCCGGTGAGTTCCAGCGCGTAGGGCCGTTCGGCCAGGAAGACGTACGCCGCGCTCATCCCGAAGACAGGAACGAGCATGGCGTACGGCGTCACCCGAGACACCTCGTGGTGGGCCAGCAGTGTGTTCCAGATGCCGTACCCCACCAACGACGACAACCACGCCGTGTAGAGCGTCGAGGCCAGGGCGGTCCACCCGAAGTGACCGAGCCCGGCCCAGATGGCGGTGGGACCCTCCACGATCAAGGACAGCGCCACCGCAGGGATTGGTACGACGATGCCTCCCCAGACGGTCAGACCCAACCCCGAGACTCGCCCAGCCTGGCGGGTGAGCACGTTGCCGATCGCCCAACTGGTCGCGGCCAGCACCAAGACGAACAGTGACAAGACCGGGGCAGTCAATCCCCGGCCGACGGCGATGACGGTGAGCCCCACCCCACCCAACACCACGCCGGCGAGCTGCCGCCGCGTGGGCTTTTCGTGCAACCAGACAGCAGCGATGGCGATGGTGAGGAGCACCTGGGTTTGGAGCACGAGGGAACTCAATCCGGCGGGCATGCCCAGGTACAGACCCACGTACAGCAGCGAGAACTGCCCGAGGCTGATGAAGGTGCCGATCAGCAGGATCGAGCGCCACGGCAACGCCGGCTTCCGTACGAACAAGATCGCCGGGAACACCACCAACACGAAGCGAATCGCGAGAAAGAGCAGGGGTGGCACCTGAGCCAGCCCGACCGCGAGCGCGACGAAGTTCAACCCCCAGACGAGAGCTACGAGAACGGCCAGCGCCGAGTGCCGAACGGTCACCCGGGCCATCCTGCCGCCGCGGCTCGCCTGGCTCCCGGCAATTCCAAGGAAAGCGCTGATCAATGCTGTTCCGAGCGAGGACGCGCCGGGCGGGATGAGCCGGTACCACCACATCTCGTGGTCGTACCGGGCGTACGGGTAGAGATGTGGGGGTAGCGGATCGCCCGATCCGGTGCGCCACAGCCGGGACATGATTGATCAGCGTTTCCCAAGGCGCGGTCCGGACTAGCCCGGGTGAGGCGTACGGCCTTGGAGAACCTCGACGACCTGCGCTGAGTCGGCATTGCCGCCCGACAGCACCGCCCCGATCGATCGAGCCCGACCAGGACCCTCCACCAGAAGTCCCGCCAGGCCCATCGCCCCTGCGGGCTCCACCAGTTGACGGGTCGACTCGATCATGAGCCGCATCGCCTCGGCCGCCGTGTCCTCGTCAACCCTGACGATCCGGGCGGCACCTCGGCAGATGATCTCGATCGCGGCGGGATCCGGTGACCTCGTCGCGACCCCGTCGACGAACGTGTCCGCGTGATCGGTCGTGACCGCACGACCCACGTCGAACGACAGCGCCGTGGCCGGCGCCCGATCACTCACGACGCCCACGATCTCGGTGGGCAGACCCAACAGATCGCGCACGGTGATCAGGCCGCAGATTCCCGAACCCATGCCCACCGGTACGTACACCACGTCCAGCGGGCCCGCATCGTCGAACAACTCCGACGCATAGGTGGCCACACCCGTAACGAGGTCAAGGTGGAACGGGGGTACCGGCTCCAGGCCGAGGTCGCCGGCCAGCTCGACGGCGTGTTCACGAGCCTCCTGGAAGTCGGCGCCGTACTCCACGAGTTCGGCCCCAAACCCCTCCATGGCAGCGTTCTTCGCGGGGCTGTTGCCGTCAGGTACGACGATGACGACCCGTTTGCCCGCCGCCCTGCCTGCGTAGGCCAGGCTCTGCCCGTGGTTCCCCCGGGTGGCCGAAATGATGCCTGGCACCTCCGGGCGCTCTCGCACGAGCCGATCCAGGTAGACGAGCCCACCCCGTACCTTGAACGCTCCCGTGGGCGTGTGATTCTCGTGCTTGACCACCACCCTGGCACCGAATCTGGTGGCCAGGATGGGCCACGCGTAGCTGGGGGTCCGAGGGACGTAGCGAGCCACCACGTCGTGTGCCCGACCCAGGTCGTCGAGCGAGAAGAGAGCCATGGGCTCAGTCAATCAGGGCTGCGGCCGCCACTGCGCAACCGCCTCCGGCGACGCCCACGGCGCCCCGGCAGCCTCGTATCCGACTCCCGCTCCGAGACAGTCGCGTAACCATTCGTCGATCCGGTCGATCACGGGGTATCGATCGGGCCCCTCGCCATGCCACTCCACGAAGTCCTGGCCGATCGCGACCGGGTCGGGTGCCGTCTGGGTGGCTTCGAGCACGGCCATGAATCCCACCGTGTCGGCCAACGGCACCAGCAGGGGGTCGCCATGGTCGCGATGGTCGAGGAGGTTCTCCAGGAGGTCGGTGCGGGTGGCCGTCTCTTCGGTGCGCAGGCCGTCGATCGTCGCCGTGAGTTCGTCGACCGTGTAGGAGAACGTGACCGTCCCCCGTTCCCCCACGACGGACACGGTGGGCGGGGCCTGCGTCGGCCCGCACAAGGTCAGCGCGGCGTGGATCGGCACTTCGTGGGTACGGCGGACGGTCACGAACGCTGTGTCGTCGGCCTCGATGTCGTGCGCGTGGTACAGCTCGGTCGTGATCGACGAGATCGTGTCCAGGCTGGTCAGACCGGAGATGGCGAACGCCGTAGCAAAGGCATGGGCCAGGGGATTGGTACAGACGCCGTCGGCGACCCGTTGGCCGTCGAGCACTCGCCTCCCGGCCCACCGGGCCCGCGCGTAGTAGGCGTCGTCGCGACTCCACATCCCCCACGCCTGGACGGCCCGGAGTTTCCCCAGCGACGTGGCTAGTTCGCGCATCCGACCGATCCCGGCGGATCCGAGACTCTGGAATCCGATCTGAACCGCTCCACCGGTCTCACGCTGGACCTCTTCCAGTCTCCAGAAGTCCTCGATCGACGCCACCGGTGGCTTCTCGAGCATCACGTCGGCACCGGCCCGCAGCGCGCGGGTCGCGAGCGCCATGTGGGTACCGATCGGGGTCGCAATGCTCACGACGTCGACCTCGATGTCGCCAAGGAGGTCATCGAGGTTGTGATACCAGGCCACGTCTCGGCCTTCGACCGGACCGGCCGGGTCGACCACGGCCACGAGCTCGGCGCGGCCTTGCCCTACCAACCGATCGATGCGGTCGAGGTGCACCAACCCGAAGCCGCGACCACCGACCTGCGCGATCCGTGTCACATCACTGCTCCGATACGCCATGGGATGATCTCCTCGTTGCCGACTCCGAGGTCTTCGGACTTCGTCGGTCGGCCCGACGCCGTGGCGCAGATGAGGTCCAGCAGTTCCTCGCCCAGTTCGGCGATGGTCGACGCGCCCGTCAACACCGGGCCGCAATCGAGGTCGATGTCCCCGCTCATCCGTCGCGCGAGCTCCGAGTTGGTAGACAACTTGAGACAGGGTGTGGGTTTGGAGCCGAAGACGGAGCCGCGACCGGTGGTGAAACAGACGACGGTCGCGCCGCCGGAGATCATGCCCGTCACCGAGACCGGGTCGTAGCCGGGTGTGTCCATGACGACCAGACCGTGGTTGCCAACCTTCGCGCCGTAGTCGACGACGGCGCTCACGGCAGCCGTACCCGCCTTCGCCACCGCGCCGAGGGACTTTTCGACGATCGTCGTGATGCCGCCGGCCTT
>JBDHZQ010000103.1:0-8807 GCA_039811945.1 Propionibacteriaceae bacterium | reverse complement strand
GACCGCCTCAGCCAGGGCGACTACGACGCCCGCGTCACCGTCAACGGCGGAGGCCCCGAACTCAGCACCCTCGCCGACACCTTCAACACCATGGCCGACCGCCTCGGCGACGTCGAAAACACCCGCCGACGCCTCCTCTCCGACCTGGCCCACGAGATGCGCACCCCTATCGCCACCCTCAACGCCCACCTCGAGGGCATCGCCGACGGCGTCCTCACCTGGGACGACAACACCCAAGCCATCGTCGAGCAACAGGCCCAACGCCTCACCCGCCTCGCACGCGACCTCGACGAGGTGTCCCGAGCAGAAGAAGGACGCATCGAACTCCAGACGACAGCCCAGCCGCTCACCGAGTTCGTCGAGCCGGCGATCCGGCAAGCCAGACACGCCTACGAAGGCAAGGGCGTCACCCTCACCGCCCGGGTCGACGACCTCCCGGTCGTCGCCGACGCCCAGCGAGTCGCCCAGATCCTCGGCAACCTGCTCACCAACGCCCTCCGACACACCCCCGAAGGCGGACGCGTCGACGTCACGTCGACCACCACACCGGACGCCGTGACCATCACCGTCGCCGACACGGGGCAGGGTATGACCGGCGAGCAACTCGCTCACATCTTCGAGCGCTTCTACCGCGGAGACGCCGCCAGGGAGTCCGACAAGGGTGGGTCCGGCATCGGCCTCACCATCGCCAAGGCGCTGGCCGAGGCCCACGGGGGCAGCCTCACCGCCACCAGCGAAGGGGAGGGCGCCGGCGCCACCCTGCGCCTCACCCTCCCGAGAGGAACTCCCCCGTCCGGGCCGTGAGGCCAGCACCTTCGCCCGCCGGCGCCGGCGCCCTCGCCGAGTGGGCTGCGCGCGCAGGGCACGATCAGTGCAGTCCGGGTTGTCCGAATGGGGGGCAGGAGCCAGAAGGCGCCGCTCCGTATGGTTGGGGTCAAGATCGCGTCAAGGCTCACCGGACCCGGCCGCTCGGGGGTTCTCTTCCAGTCGGGACCAGGGGTAGCGTCCCCGCAGCGCGGTCATCGAGACGGCGAGAACGGGGTGCATGTCATGTCAATCCTTTCCCGAGTTCTGGTGTCGCTGGTGAGCGCCGGAGCGATGCTGCTCGTCGCCACACCGGCCCATGCAGCGAACGTGAATGCCGATTACGGTCAACACGTCCGCCATTGCACCCAGCACATGGGCTTCAGCGGCGATCACAATCCCGGCATGCATCAGGGCAAATCCGGTTGGGATCCCACGCACATGTGCCCGCACACCATGTGATTCCTCAAGTCGGCTTGATTGCAGGGCCTCCCGCGCCGGCACGTTGCCGGTGACGCCGTGGCCAGCCACGGGGTGTCTTGGCGGTTGTCGACGGCGTCGGGGTCGGCACCCAGCGGACCACGAGCCGGAGGAGGTCGACCCTGTCCGGCAGGATCTGCCCGAAGGAGCGGCGTCCGGCCCTGGCCTCGCCTGGTAACCGATCCGGTTGACGTGGTCGAGATCGACGCCGGCGCGCAGGAGGCGGCCGAAGGTCCACGGCTGTCCGCGATCGGCGGCGCAGATCAGGGCGGTCCCGCTCCAGGAGTCCTCGTCGTTGACGTCGGCATCCGCGGCCAGGGTCGCCCCCAGGGTGTCTGGGGCCCCCTTACTTGCGGCGAGCAGGCAAGCCGATCCCTGCCCGCCGTCGTTGCGTTCACGTCGACGCCAGCCCTGATGACTGGGGCGGTGCCCCAACACCCCACGACAGCCAAGCGCAACGGCTCCCTCCGGCGAAAGAATTTGGAGCAACCTCCTGCGATGCACATCGGCTGACGTCGCGTCAAGCGTTTCGTCGACCAATGAACCACTTTGTTGGGGCCTATTTGGGGCACCAGAAGTCCACGACTGACCACGTGGTGCCCCATGGGACGGATGCAGGTTGTCACCAAACCACCTAGCCATCCCCACTTTGGGCATCCAGGGGCGACAGGGTTCGCTTCCGGAGCTTTGTGGGCATAATGCCTAGTCAACGGCACATTGCGGTCGGGGCGACAGGACTCGAACCTGCGGTCTCCTGCTCCCAAAGCAGGCGCGCTAGCCACTACGCTACGCCCCGCCGCGCTGATGCGGCCCGGCCACTCTACCGTGGCGGGCGAGGTTGGTTGTACGCACCGATCGTGGGCGGTGAGCACGCCAGGCGGGCGGACCACTCGACCGTGACGACGGCGCACGGAGGTGCGACCACGTTCACCGACGCAGGCCTCCATGACCTCACGTTAGGGTCGGCCCGTGCCCGTACCCTCACTCCTCCTGTGTGCTCATGGCACAGACGACCCCGACGGGCAGCAGATCATCCTCGATCTTGCACACGCTGTCGCGAAGCGACTCCCGGCGGTCGACGTCACGTGCGTCTATGTCGACGTCCAGGAACCTCGCGTGCGGAACGCCGTCGACGACGCGATCCGCACCGGCCGGCGGGTCGTCGTCGTACCTACATTGCTGACAGCTGGTTTCCACCTCGACGTAGACGTAGCCCAGGCCGTCGAGCAACACCCCGGCGAGGCAGTGCACACCGGCCCACTGGGCCCAGATCCCTTGCTCGCGGAGGTGCTCGTCGATCGGCTCCACGAGGCCGGGGTCAGCACGGGCCCAGTGGTGCTGGCCATCGCAGGCTCGAGCAGACCCGACGAGGCCAGCATCGAGACGATGCGGGCCCTCCTCCAACACCGATGGCCCGGACCGGTGACCGTCGGCTACCTCGCCGCCCAGGATCCGTCACTCGCCGACGCCGTCGCCGCTGCCGACCACCCGGCTGTGGCGCCGTACCTCGTCGGACCAGGGTTCTTCTCCAGGCGCGCTCAGGCGGCCGGTGCTCGGACGACCAGCGCCCCCCTCGGCGCGCACCCGAACCTGGTCGACCTGATCGTGCGTCGGTACACGGCGGCCGCCTCCTGAAACCTGCCCCGTCGGCCAGGCTCAACCTCGATTCGGTCCGCTGCCCGGCACGAACGACGGCAGAAATGGCCGTCACTGCGATTATTCGCAGCTCGGCCCGATTTTGCCGTCGTTCGTGCCACCAAGGCCAAAAACCCAGGGCTCGGGAGCCGCTACCCAGACGCCCCCGCCACGTGCGCAGCCACCTCAGCCGCACGGATGACCTCGTCGCACACGTCGTCGTCGTGGGTGGCCGACACGAACCAGGCCTCGAAGCCCGACGGCGGCAGGTACACCCCCTCGTCGAGCATCGCGTGGAAGAACCTCGCGAACAGCTTGGAATCCTGGCGCTGGGCGTCGGCGAACGTCCGGACCGCCCCATCCACGCCGAGAAAGAACGAGAACAACGACCCAGCCGACTGGGCACGGTGCACGACGCCGGCGGCCCTGAGCGCGAGCGAAACGCCGTCGCGAATTCGCACTGACGCATGGTCGACGGCCTGATAGACCTCGCCATCGGCGAGCCGTAACGTCGTCAATCCAGCGGCGGTCGCCACGGGATTCCCCGACAACGTCCCCGCCTGGTACACCGGCCCCAGCGGAGCGAGCAGTTCCATCACGGCACGCGCGCCGGCGACGGCGGCGATGGGCATGCCGCCGCCCAGGACCTTGCCGAACGTGTACAGATCGGCGGGTTCGATCCCCTCACGCACCCACCAACCGCCCGGCCCCACCCGGAATCCGGTCAGCACCTCGTCGGCGATCAGCTGAGCCCCATGGGCTCTGGTCAGGTCTCGCAACCCTGCGTTGAACCCGGGCTCGGGTGGCACTACGCCCATGTTCGCCGGCGCTGCCTCGGTGATCACCGCGGCAATCCGGTCGCCCAGCCGAGCGAACACCTCGACCACAGCCGACAAATCGTTGTACGGCACCACCACGGTGTCGCGGGCGGCGCCCTCGGTCACTCCGGCCGAACCTGGCCGGCCGAGTGTCGCCACGCCTGATCCCGCTTCGGCGAGCAAGGCGTCGGAGTGTCCGTGATAGCAGCCGGAGAACTTCACGATCAGGTCCCGGCCGGTGGCCGCGCGGGCCAACCGAATCGCCGTCATCGTCGCCTCAGTGCCCGTGGAGACGAACCTCACCCGCTCACAGGCGGGCACCCGACGCCGTACCTCCTCGGCCAACTCGACCTCGGCTACCGTCGGTGCGCCGAACGACAGTCCCGACTGCGCCGCCCGCGCCACGGCAGCCACCACGGCCGGATGGGCATGGCCTAACAAGGCCGGCCCCCAGGATCCGACCAGGTCCACGTACCGACGCCCGTTCTCGTCCCACACGTACGGCCCCTCGGCCCGCGTCACGAAGACCGGCGTACCGCCGACCGCCCGGAAGGCCCGCACTGGACTGCTGACCCCGCCGGGGATCACGTCGCAGGCCCGGTCGAATGTCCCGTTCACCGCTCGGCCTCGACCAGCCAGCCAGCCAGGTCCAGGGCCGCGTACGTGATCACGATGTCTGCGCCCGCCCTCACGATCCCGGCGGCTGTCTCCAGGTGCGCGGCTCGCCGGTCGAGCCACCTGCGGTCGGCGGCGGCCTCGATCATCGCGTATTCGCCCGACACGTGGTACGCCGCGACCGGCACCTGGGAGCGCGCTGCCACGGCCGCGACGATGTCGAGGTACGCAGCAGCCGGCTTCACCATCACCATGTCGGCGGCTTCGGCTTCGTCGAGGGCTGCTTCCCGTACGGCCTCGCGCGCGTTCGCCGGGTCGACTTGATAGGTACGGCGATGCCCGGCAAAGCTCGACCCGACCGCGTCGCGGAAGGGGCCGTACAGGGAACTCGCGAATTTCGCTGCGTAGGCAAGGATTCCGGTGTCGCTGAACCCTGCCACGTCGAGCGCCTGACGGATGGCGCGAACCTGGCCGTCCATCATCCCGCTCGGAGCCACCAGATGGGCCCCGGCTCTGGCCTGGGCGACGGCGACCCGTCCGTACACCTCCAGCGTCGCGTCGTTGTCGACGCCGCCGGCGGCGTCCAGCACCCCACAATGACCGTGGCTCGTGAACTCGTCGAGGCAGGTGTCGGCGATCACCACCAGATCATCGCCGACGGTCTCGACGATCGCCTTGATCCCCCGTTGCTGGATGCCGTCGGGGTCCCAGGCCGCCGAGCCGGTGTCGTCCTTGTCGGTGTCGGCGGGTACCCCGAAGACCAGAACTCCCCCGAGACCGGCTCGGTGCGCTTCGGCTGCGAGTGCCGCGGCAGTCGCAGGCGTGTGCTGGAGGACACCGGGCAAGGACGGCACCGGCGCCGGCCGATCGATCCCGTCGGCCACGAACAGCGGCAGCACCAACTGGGCCGGGTGAACCCGGGTCTGGCGCACCAGCCTTCTGACCCCCGCCGTCGCTCGGAGTCGTCGTGGTCGAATCCTCACAAGCCCTCCAACACCGCGATCAGCCCCGGGCCGTCGGACGTTTCTGCCACGAACGGTTCGATCCCCCACGCCCGCACGGTCGCTGCCGTCGCTTCGCCGAACACGACGAGTGGGGTCGGGCTGACGCCAGCCTGGTCGAGCCAGGCTTGGGCGTTGGAACTGGACGTGACCACGACCGCGTCGAATCCGCCCTGGCGGTAGCGCTCGACGGCTTCTGCGTCGACCCAGTCGACCGGCACCGTCGTGTACAGGTCGACGCGACTCGGCTCGTACCCGAGCGCCGTCAGCCCGTCGGCCAACGCCGTCGTACGCCTCGCCGAACCCGGCAGGACGACCCTGCCCGAGCCGGGCGGGATTGATGCCAGGAGACCAGGGGTCCCCGCGTCGGTGCCCACGATGACCGGGTCGTACCCGGCACTGCGCAACGCGGCGGCTGTCGCCGGACCGATCGCGACCACGGGCGGTTCCAACGGCAGGGGGAGGTACGGCACGGTCACGACCGACGTCACCACGACCCAGGCGGAAGGCTCGTCCAGCGCAACAGCCAATCCGTCGGCCGCGTCGAGGTCGACGACCCGGGTCGCGTAGGCGACGCTCACTTCGGCCCCCGCCTGCACCAGGGCATCGGTCACCCCGTCGAAGCCGAGCTCTCCGCGGTCCGTTCGTACGAGCAGGATGCGCCGTCCGACGATCGCACCGCCCCAGAGATGGGCGATGTCGTGGTCGAAGCGGCTTTCGCCGACCAACCCCGCCGCCCCTTCGGCGGCGGCCAACTCGGCCACGGCTCGACCGACACGTTCGGGATCCTCGGCTGCGCTCGCGAACTCGCGGCACACAATCTTCTTCGCACCGTCGGGGGAGAACGCGGCGACCGTGATCCGATACCCGTCTACCACAGGTTCGCAGAGGGCGCCGACGGCTGCCGAACACCCTCCTTCGAGCCGGGCCAACGCGGTCTTCTCGGCGATCGCGGCGAACCTGACCTGCGGATCGTCGATCGCTGCGAGCACTTCACCGAGCGGGCCGTCCAGATCGGAGGTACGGCATTCGACCGCGATGATCCCCTGGCCGGGAGCCGGGACCATCTCCTCGGTGGAGAACCACTCGCGCATGACCGACAACTCGAGGCGCTCGAGCCCGGCAGAGGCCACGATGACGGCATCCAGATCTCGGCCGACCCGCGACAACCTCGTCGGCACGTTGCCCCTGATTTGGACGATCGTCAGGTCGGGTCTCAGCGCGCTCAGCATCGCGGCTCGACGCGGAGAACCGGTACCGATTCGTGCACCGGTCGGCAGTTCGGCGAGCGTCAGTCCGTCACGCGCGACGAGCACGTCGGAGGCGTCGGATCGCACCGGGAATGCGCCGATGGCAAGGCCCTCGGGGTTGCTGGTCGGCAGGTCCTTGTACGAGTGGACGGCCGCGTCGACAATCCGGGATGTCAAGGCCGTACGCAACGCCCCCGCGAAAGCACCCATGCCGCCGAGGGATGCCAAAGGGCCGGTCTGCTGGTCTCCGTGCGTGCTGATCCGCACGATCTCGACTCCGTGTCCGCAGGACCTCAGCAGCCCCGCCACCTCGTCGGCCTGGGCGCGTGCCAGATCGGAGCCCCGCGTGCCCAGACGAATCCTCACGCCTCCGATTCTGGCTTGCCTCGGCGAGGTGTCCGGCGCAATGCCCACCAGGTGGGTCCCGCACCGGCCGAGTCATCCCTCGTGCCACGAAGTGGCAGCCTCGCCGTACCCCCCGGTAGTCTGTCCAGGCGCACAGCGCGCGGACGTAGCTCAATGGCAGAGCCCCAGCCTTCCAAGCTGGCCATGCGGGTTCGATTCCCGTCGTCCGCTCTGACCGTGACGTTGGCGTCACTGCCGACATGCAGTGGGGGTCCCGCGCATTTCCATGTAGATCTGGACTCCGCCTTGCTCGAGCAACCTGAAGTCCACTCCCTGCGCGTCGCGGCTCGTGATGTACAGGCTGCCGACGTCGCTGCGACCCAACGTCGCCGGGGGGAAGCCGTTGGCCACGAGCGCGGCATTGACCCTCTCCAGCAAGGCTTCGCCCTGTGGCATCTTCGGCATCGGCTCCCCCTGGAGGGGGTTGAGACGGATGCGACAGCCGTACCAGGTGTTCTCGCGTTGGGCGATGGTCGTCGAAGGCCCCCAGCTGAGGCGACCGTACGTGGATTCCACGGCGGCCTGGACAGCCACGACGAGAGGGCCGTACGTCTGTGACGCCGCGTCGCGATCCCAGGCCTTCACCGTGCACCCCGACAGGCCGAGCACCATCGCCACCGAGCTGGCGGTCAAGGCTCGTCCCCACCGCGACCCGCCCGCTCTCATGCGCGGAGGATACGCCGCAAGACTGGGGCGGCGGCTCGAATCCGTCGACTCGACAGGGAGTTTCACCGTCCTCCAAGGCGTGGACAGGCTGCACCACGTGGGTACGGCCGTCACTACCGTCAGCGGCGTGAACGTCCTGACTCTCGGCACCGAACACGCCGCGGCTGCCGTCGCGCTGTGGCAGGAGTGCGGTCTGACCAGGCCTTGGAACGACCCGTCAGCCGATTTCCACCGGGCGGTCGACTCGCCGAACGCGGCGGTGCTCGGTGTGTTCGACGGCCGGCGGCTCGTGGGTACGGCGATGGTCGGTGGCGACGGCCACCGCGGATGGGTCTACTACGTCGCCACCTCTCCGGACCATCGAGGTCAAAGGATCGGTCGCCGACTGATGTCGGCTGCCGAGGAGTGGCTCGTCGAGCGCGGTCTGCCGAAGATCCAGTTCATGGTCCGCTCCGGCAACACGTCCGTGCTCGACTTCTACGCGCATCTGGGCTACGAGGAACAGGACTGTGTCGTACTGGGCCGCCGCCTCGACGGCGCGGTCGGTATGGATCGAGGTCAGTCGTCAGTACGGGCCAAGGCCAACAACGCCACCACCTGAGGATCGGTGCTGGACCGCAGTCGCGCCGACACGTCGTCGAGTGCCCGTTTCAGGAGCTTCACCGTCTCGCTCTCGAACGGGATCAGTGATCCGATCGCCACAGCCTGCGCCAGTTCAACATCTGAGCGCCTGGGCAGCTGAGCGCCGGGCAGCCCGCCGCCGACCATCGCGGTCAGCGCCTGGACAGCTTCGTCTTCTCGTCCAGGGGTGAGGACGGCTGCCTCGAGGCTGGCGAGCCCGCCGGCTGGTGCCATGGCCACGATCATGCGCAACGCCGATTCGATCGGCGCGATGTCGGCGGCTCTGGCCCAGGCCGAGGCCCACGCCCGGGAGAGGGCCACGGTCATGCCGACGGCGGGCCGCACTCGGCCCACAGCCTGATCCAGCAGGGGTACGGCACGACCCGGTTCCCGATCCGCGAGCACGACGAGTGCAGCCATGGCGAGCGTTCCGATCGAGGCCGCGTCAAGGGTCTCCTCCACCTCGTCGAGGAAGAGGTCGACCACATCGAGGGGCGTTTCATTCCCGTTGC
>JBDHZQ010000102.1:0-8833 GCA_039811945.1 Propionibacteriaceae bacterium | reverse complement strand
ACAGACTCACCTACAACGGCACCATCATCGAAACCGGCACCACCAGCTACCGACTCACCACCACCAAAGCCGGGGCCAAAACAGACCGTCACACCGGGGCCAGATCAGCTTGACATTCCTAGTGGCGCCCCCTCAGCCGAGGGGGCGAGGATCGCAACACGTCACCGGTGACAGCCGCGGCGTGGTGGATCCGGAGGTGGCGCCCCCTCAGCCGAGGGGGCGAGGATCGCAACTGGCCATCCCGCAGTAACACGGCAGCAATCCGGCACGTGGCGCCCCCTCAGCCGAGGGGGCGAGGATCGCAACCCGCGTGCCGTAGTCAAGATTTCCCCACACCTGGGCGTGGCGCCCCCTCAGCCGAGGGGGCGAGGATCGCAACTGGGACCCCGAAGCGATCAAGATCTATGAGTCCCCGGTGGCGCCCCCTCAGCCGAGGGGGCGAGGATCGCAACAGTGACTCCACCTACCTGTACGCCCCGACGCAAGTGTGGCGCCCCCTCAGCCGAGGGGGCGAGGATCGCAACAATGTCGAACCTGGCCTCGGCGCAGCGTGACGCGGGTGGCGCCCCCTCAGCCGAGGGGGCGAGGATCGCAACGCCTGCGTGATGGCGTCCTGGGCGGCAGTGTTCGGTGGCCCCCCGTCGACGGCGTCACACACGCTTGGCGTGGTACGCCCAGATGGCAATTTCGACCCGGTTGCGGACATTGAGCTTTGCCATCAGCGAGGCGACGTGGGTCTTGACCGTACTGAGAGCCATGAAGAGCTCAGCGCCGATCTCGGCATTGGTCCGCCCCCGGGCGACCAGGACCAGCACTTCCTCCTCACGTACGGTGAGCGATTCGACCGGTTGCGGCACCGCTCTGGGAGCTTGACTGGCCAAGGTCTCCAACAGGCGACGCGTGACGTTCGGCGCGATCAATGCGTCTCCGTGGGCGGCGGCGTGGATGGCCTGGACGAGGAGTTCAGGTCCGGCGTCCTTGAGCAGGAACCCACGGGCACCGGCTCGAAGGGCACCGATGACGTACTCGTCGAGGTCGAACGTCGTGATGACAACGACCGCGATCGGGTCCGCCACATCCGGTCCAGCCAAGCGTCGCGTTACTTCCACGCCATCGAGGCCGGGCATCCGGATGTCCACGAGGAGTACATCTGGACGCAGGCGGGTCGCCACCTCGAGCGCCCCCGGCCCGTCCGCTGCTTCCCCCACGACTTCGAGGCCGGGTTGTGCGCCCAGGATCATCACGAGCCCGGCGCGGACCATGTCCTGATCGTCGGCGACAACGACGCGGATGCTCACGTGGATTCCTTGACCGGGAGCACGGCTTCGACCACCCAGCCTCCGCCGGTGGCCGGCCCGGCTGAGAGAGATCCGCCGAGCAACTGGGCTCGTTCGGCCATCCCCGTCAGGCCGAATCCAGGCTCGGCGTGCGCCCCGGGGTGTGTCAATCCATCGTCGGCGATTCGGATTCTGACCAGGTCGCCGACACGATCGACATCGACCTGAACGCGAGTCGCGTGGCGCGCATGGCGTCGAGCGTTGGTCAGGGCCTCCTGCGCCAGCCGGTAGATCGCGGCGTCCACACTTCGCGGTAGCCGCGGCAAGGAACCCGACACAGAGACTTCGACTGCCGGGATCACATCCGTGCGATCCAGGGCAGCCAGGTCCACGACTCCCAATGGGGGTGAGTAAACGTCCGATCCGTCCTCGCGGAGCACTCGTACCATGTCCCTCATCTCCGCGAGGGTCCTCGACGCCTCAGCCTCGATCGCGGCAAGAACCTTGGTCGCCTGCTCGGGCTGTGTGCCGGCCACCACCCCGCCGGCCTGGGCTTGGACCGCGATGGCCGACACGTGGTGGGCCACCGTGTCGTGCAGTTCTCGTGCCAACGCCAAGCGCTCCTGGTCGCGGATCTCTCGTTGCTGGCGCTGCCATGCGTCCGAGCGATAGCGAAACACAGCGGCGAACACCACGAACAGCAACAGGAACAGACTGCCGCCGAGAACGGTGATCACGCTTGCTGACGCGACGTACATGCCCAACGCGACAACCACGACCACGAACGCCATCCCGAGAGCAATCTCTCGTCCCGAGCCCCAACGCACCAGGGAGTAGAGCAGCATCAAGACGACCATCATGCAGGCAAGGCCGAGGTCCCCACTCTGGGTGGCCCATTGGATGCACGACAACAGCCCGGCGACGCCGAAGCCGATCAGGCACGTCACGAGGGGGCGACTCCGTCGCCACAGGAGGATGGGCATCAGCGCCACGGCGAGCACGGTGACGAACGGTTGTCCGGCCACGTCCGGACGGGCGAAGCCCTCCACGAGGGCCGCGGCCCCGAATCCGCCGACGAGCAGCCAGTCGAGGCGGCCCACGACCGGCGGGTTCGCCGGCCGTGGGTCGCGCCACACGGAGCGCCAGATGCCCGTCACCGCTTCAGCCTAGAGACGGAACCCGAGGTACGACATGGTCTGGCATCGACGCCGAGGACGTACGAGGCCAGGCCCACGCGGAGCGGAGGATGAAGCCGAGGAGGACCAGCTCAACCATGAGGCCGAGACCGTAGTAGAACAGCCATTCCCCGCCAGCCAGGTTGAACGCCATGTAAGGGACGAGGAGGGTGGCCACAACGAGGTTCGTCGCACGGTTGGCACGGGCAGGCAGCGTCGTGGAGAGCAGAATCATGGCGGCGGGGATCACCGTGGCTGCGAGCGCCGTCACAGCGAACGTCTGGCTGATGTCGAACGTGAAGACCCTGCCCCTGAGGATGTCCGCGACCGCGCCGGGCTTGTAGAGCCCGAGGAGGTCGACGTACACGTAGAGGAACATGAAGCTGGTCCAGGCGGCGGCGAGCTTCACCTGGATCGGAACCTGAGGTCTAGTCAGAGCGGCGGGGCTGGCTTGTGTCTTCATCGGTGACTCCTTGTTGCTAGTGAACGATGGTTCAACGATGGCTGGCGTCACGTGAGGACACATCCGTCGGCGGACTCGCGTCGAGTCGCCCGAAAGTACGGCTTCTTGGTCGTGCTTTCGGCGCGCTGCGCTACTCACCTGACCATCGAGGCTGCTTCGAGTGCGGCTCGCCTGGCCGTCACCCGGCGCGATTGCGAAGGTACGTCGCTGCGGCAGGGTCCGTTTCCAGATCGGCTGCGTGGCCGAATGCCAGCGACGCTTCCTGAGCCCGTCCCGCGCGCGCCAGCAGGTCGCCGCGGGTCGCGTGGAAGGCGGCCAGACGCTCGGCGTCGGCTGGGAGCTCGTCCAGCATCGAGAGCCCCGCGCCTGGCGAATTGTTTCGTCCGACGGCTCCGAACAGCTTGACGCCCGATCCCAGAACGATCGGGTAGACCTGAAGGGCATACCGGTCCACCAACCCCGCAGCGTGGAGTGCGCGGACCAGTTCACCGCTTCCCATCACCAGGATGTCGCGCGGCGTGCGCTCCTTCAGCGCCGCCACGGTCTCCGCCGCATCGCCGGCCAGGAGTTCGCTGTTCGGGTACGCGAGTTCTGTATCCGCGGAGCGGGACACGACGAACTTGTCGGAGCCGAGGAGCGAGTCCACGAATGGGTTGGGGCCGACGGACGACCAGTACCCGAGCACGTCGACGTACGTGCGGTGACCGAACAGGAGGGCCGGGGACTTGCTCATGCCCTCGCCCGCGTACCGCATCAACACCTCGTCGTGGTACCCGTTGCCCCAGCCGCCCTGGATGAACCCGTTCCTGGTGTCCTCGTCGGCACGCCCGAGCCCCTGCATGACGCCGTCGAGTGTGATGCTCTCAAAAGCTGTGATCGTTGTCATTGCTGTCTCCTTGATTGGCCCGCAGGGTGCGGGTTCATCACAATGACGATCCAACCGTCTGCCGATGGACACATCCGACCGAAATCTGTCCGAGGCACCGGAGTTGGTTCACGAGATGCCGAAGGACCCAGGTGGTCGGTGACGGCCGCAGAACTACCCGGTGCGAGCGAAGTCGGTGCAGTCGGGGCAATCGGTCACGACAGGATGCCGACACTCCAGAGTGTGGGCCAGAAAACTGTCGGCACGATCCAGTGCCTCGCGCTCTCTGGCAATCTCACGTCTCTTGGTGACGATCAGTGCGGCGCGATCCTGGAGGTCCGACGAGGCCAGCGTGGCGAGTTCGGCCAGCGACAGCCCGGCACGCCGACAAATCCGGACGAGCCTCGCCTGCGCCACCAGTTCGTCGTCGTACACGCGGTGACCAGAAGCCGTACGGCACGGCCGCAGGACTCCGACTTCTTCCCAGTGCCGCAGGACGTGCGCGGCGACACCGACGTGTCGGGCAGCATCAGAGATCTGCATGGAACTCCTTGACTTCAGGTCGACCTGAACTCCTACCGTGCCACCCATGTCCGTCGAACCCGGTCTCCGGCCGATCAGCCTCTCCACCTGTATTCATGCGGTGGCCGGCGTCGCGGCCGGCCTCGTGAGCCCACGGCGCCCCAGCCACGCCGAACTGAGCGCCATCCCCGATGCGGGACTTCCCCGGTCCACGACGACGGTCAAGTTCCGCGTGCTGCCCCACACCACTCGAAGCGCCCCAGCCCTCCTCACCGAAGGACGGCTCCGAGGAACCCTGCCGCTGGCCTACGCCTCGTTCCTGGTGGAGCATCCCCGGGCCCGCCTCCTGATCGACCCGGGCATCCGCCGCGATGCCCGAAGGCGGACCATCGACCGTCTCCAATTGCCGTTGAGGCTGGTGGTACGGCCGCCCACTGAACTCCTGGCCACGGTGGATGCACTGGCCTTGGCCGGAGTCGATCCGGCCAGCGTCGACGCCGCCGTGCCCACGCATCTTCACTGGGACCACGTGAACGGCCTCGCCGACCTGCCCAACCTTGACGTGTGGGTGCACACCGACGAGTGGGCCTGGGCCATGGGACCCGGGCCGGCACCCGCGGGCGGCGTACGGGACGTGGTAGGCGGTCGGCCGTTGGAGACCTACGCGCTGGACGGCCCTCCCGTCTTGAGTTTCCCCCGGAGTCGTGACGTGTTCGGTGACGGCTCGGTCGTGCTCGTCGACCTGGCCGGTCACACGCCCGGCAGTGTAGGCGTCCTGCTGCACACGAACTCCGGCTGGGTGCTGTTGGTCGGCGACGCCGTCTGGCTCGGTGTCCAGGTCACCGAGGCTCGGCAGAAGGCGGCGCTGCCCGGGTTGTTCGTCGACGACGACCGCGAAGGCACCTGGCAGACACTGCTGCGCGTGCATGTGGCTGGCCGCCACGTTCGGGTGGTGCCGACCCATGACCCGGCGGCGCTGCACTCGGTCCCGTACTCCGAGGACCCGGCAGACTAGGACCCATGAGCGAGTCTGCTGAACGCATCGTCTTGACCGACATCAGTTCCCGCGCGTGGGAGCATCCGGCTGACCGAGGGGCACTGGTGGCTCTGCGAAAACTGAGAGGCTTCGACACCCTGCTCAAGCGTGTGTCGGGCTTCACGAGCGAACGCACGCTTCGGTTGCTGCTACTCGGCTCCGCGGTGCGGGTCGATACTCGGCAATTCCCCCGTCTGTTCCGGATCTACACCCAGGCTGCGACAGCGCTGGACGTCGAAGCCCTGCCCGACTTGTACGTCTCGGCCAACCCCTTCCTCAACGCCGCGACCATCGGCTTGGAACGACCGGTGGTGGTCGTCAACTCGGCGATCGTCGACTCCTTCGACGACGACGAATTGCGGTTCATCCTCGGCCACGAACTTGGCCACGTCGGGAGCGGCCACGCCGTGTACCAAACCCTCCTCATGGTTCTCACCGCACTGTCGAGCACCTTGTTCGCCATTCCGATCGGCGCACTCGGCGCCCGCGCCATCATGGCGGCCCTCAGCGAGTGGGCCCGCAAGGCCGAACTGTCCGCCGACCGCGCAGGCCTCCTCGCCGGCCAGGATCCCGACGCGGCCCTTCGCGTGCACATGAAGCTCGCCAGCGGCGGACACATCTCCGAGCTCGACATCGACGCGTTCCTGGAACAAGCCACCGAGTACAGCGAGGACGAGGACATCCGCGACCTCGTTCTACGGGCTCTCTTGGTCGAGTCGATGAGCCATCCATTCGCCGTCGTCAGGGCCGGGGAACTGCGCCGGTGGATCTCGAGCGGCGAATACCACCTCGTCATTTCGGGAAGCTACCCGCGCCGTACGGACGATCCGTCAGCGAGACTGACCGACGAGGCCGCTGCCGCGGCTCAGTCGTACCAAGATCTCTTCGCCCGCGCCGAATCCACGATCGAGAAGACCGTGTCCGACCTGGCCAGCGGCGTGTCGCGGGTCGGCGCGTGGCTGTCAGACCGAGTCACGGGCACGAGTCGCCCGAAGCACTCGGACGGCCGGTATTCGTTCAACGACGACGACGATCAAGGGCCGCGCTGGTAGCTCGGGCGTCAGGTAGGGCACCCCACTCCACCGGGAAACGTAGCCCGTCGGCTTCCAAGGACAGCCTCGCCAGCCGACCGATCGTCACCTGGTCACGCTCGTGCCAGGCTCGAACCGGATCGTCGCTGATCTCGGCGATTCGATGCATAGGTTGTGTGGCCATCGCCCTCAGCGCGAACAGATCCAGGTCTGCGCTCGAATCTAGGAACCGCACAGCGGCCGTCGCATTCCGGACGAATCGCACCCGGCGTGGAAGCCAGATCGTCAGCCACAGTGCAAGCGGAGCCAGGAAGACGATCCAGCCGGCCAACGTCGCTACGCGTTCGATCGCCACGATCTGGCTCCCCACCGATCCGGACAGGTCTGCCAACCCGCGGGCCGCTTCGTCCAGCGGTTGACGGATGGACTCACCGAGCCCGGGTACGGATCCTGCCCGGTCCGCCGCCCCGGCGATTCCGTCGTGGACGGTCGAGATCGCACCGCTCGCCATCCGAGCTGGTTCGGCCAGCACCCTGATCGAGCTGTCGAGCAGACGCCCGACCCACCACCAGCCGACGATCCAGATCACGGTCGCCAGATCGGAGACGATCTGCCACAAGCGCCGGCCGGGCCGCGTTGCGTAGAGGATCACGCTCCCTCCTCTCGTGGTCGGGACCCTACCGGTCACCCGCGAACCCTGACCATGCGGCAACCCTCGACGATTACCCCGTCGGGATGCTCGTCAACCTCCATTGGCCATCGTCCGCGAGGTCGACCAAGCCTTTCGACTCCAGCCGGGTGAGCACTTCCATACAGGCTCGTGGCTCGAGCCCCGTGCTGGCGACCAGTTCCTCCACCCAGCGGCCTCCGCGACTGGGCATCGCTTCGTGAATCGCCAGTTCGTCCGGCAGCAGATCGTCGGTCGGACGCCGGCACGGATCCACGAGGTACGGCTGGAACACTCCGAGCGGGCCGAGCTCGGACAGGATGTCGGCGACGTCGGTGACGAGCGCCGCTACCCCGTCCCGCACCAGGCGGTGAGGGGTCAGGGATTGTGCCGACGTCACGGGCCCCGGTACGGCCAGCACCGGCCGACCTAGCGCCTGCGCCCAACTGACGGTGTTTCTGGCACCGCTGCGGGCCGCAGCCTCAACCAACAGCGTTGCGTCACCTAGGGCCGCGATCAATCGGTTGCGGGACAGGAATCTGCTTCGATTCGGTGGCGTGCCCGGTGGGTACTCCGAGACGACGACGTGGTCGCGCGCGATCCTCGACAGCAGGCCGTCGTTGCCGCGTGGATACAGGCTCGTCAGCCCGCACGCCATGACCGCCACCGTGGCACCGCCTCCCCCGAGCGCACCGCGATGAGCCGCAGCGTCGATGCCGTACGCGCCCCCCGACACGATGCCGACCCCCACCCCGGCCAAGCCGGCGCTGATTTCGCTGGCGACTGATTCGCCATACGCCGTGGCCGCCCGCGACCCCACGACCGCGATGCTCGGCTCGGTGGACGAGGCAAGGTTGCCGGGACCGACGACCCACAACCCGTACGGCGCGCCCCCGCAGCTATCACCGACTCCACCGGCCGCGGAGAGGTCATCGAGTGACGCTGGCCACTCGGAGTCACCCGGAATGACGAAGCGCATCCCCCGGAGTCGCGTCTCACGCTCGACGGCCTCGATGTCGAGCCGTTTCGCCCGTACGACAGCCGCCGACGGCTTCTTGGCCGTCACGAGTCGCTGCCACACCTCTTCCGCGCCCAGGCGATCCACGTCGGCATCCCGCCTCACGGAGCCCGGCTCGTTCACCACAGCCAGCGCCAGTCGGGCCCGCCGCTCGGCGTCATTGCTCATGCCGCGTCGCCCAGGGTTTCGCCACGGCGCATCGCCAGGGCGGTGTGCAGGTGCGCGCGGGTTGGGCGACGGTCGCCGTCGAGGTCGGCGATGGTCCACGCGATCCGCAGGACCTTGTCGACACCTCGCGACGACAACCGCCCGTGCGCGACCGCCTGATCGAGGATCTCGATCCCGTCGGGCAACGGAAGGGACGTTCGAAGGTACGTGCCGCTCACCTCGGCGTTCGTGCGCCACGGCGTGCCCAGGAGCCGGTGCGCCTGCCGATCCCGCGCGAGCAGAACCCGGTCGGCGACCACCGCCGATTTCTCCCCGGCCTCCTCGTAGGCGATCACCGACCTCGGCAAACCCGACACGCGGTGATGGAGGTCGATGCGGTCGAGAATCGGCCCTGACAAGCGACCCAGGTAGCGCCGTACGGTCATCGGAGGACACGTGCAGCCTTTGCCGGCCACACCTGCGTAACCGCACGGACACGGGTTCGCCGACAGCACCAGTTGGAAGTTGGCCGGGTAACGAACCTGCGCAGCGGCCCGCCCAATCAGGATCGATCCCTGTTCCAACGGCGTTCTCAGTGCCTCGATCAACTTGCCCGAGAACTCCGGAGCTTC
>JBDHZQ010000101.1:0-8867 GCA_039811945.1 Propionibacteriaceae bacterium | reverse complement strand
TGGTCGGGGTTGTCGGTGTAGGAGAAGGCCGGCGCGTACCAACTGCGGCTGGACAACAGCAGCCCGTGGTCGAGGAACGAGTCGCCGGGCGTCGCATAAACGCGGAACGCCGACACCTGGGAGTACGACGAGCCGTTGGCGTAGTACTCCAGTGACGAGATCGAGTAGCAGCCGGTCTGGTACGGGCTGGCCGTCGTGCCGCACTTGATGCCGAAATAGCTGTTCGCGGCCGTCGTCAGCTTCGAGGCTCCCCAGCCGCTCTCGAGAATCGACTGAGCGATCGAGACCGACGCCGGGACGCCGTACTTGGCCCGCTCAGCCTTGGCCAGCGGTGCCGCGAAGGCGATGTAGGCCGCGCTGTCGGCCGCTTGGGCCGTGGCTGCCGGGAACGCCATCGTTGCGAGGGTCGTCAGCAGCGCGATGAGTACGGCCATGACGCGGCCCAGCCTTCGGTGCATGGGCGTATCAAGGCACGGATTCCGCCGAATCGGCGAGGATGACCACGCCGAACGTGCAGACCAGGTCGAGACTTACCGTCTGAGAACGGCCTTGAAGGTTCCAGCCGTCGTTGAGAGTTCAGCGACCCGACACTGGAGCGATCGACGCCAGAACAGCGTTCAGGAATCCCGGTGATTCGTCTGTGGACAGTTCCCCCGCCAGGCGTACGGCTTCGGCGATCACGATCCCGGATTCGGTGTCGGTCCAGCCCAGTTCGTACGTGGCCATCCGCGCGAGCACTCGGTCGACCCGGGGCATCCGATCGAGAGTCCAGCCGTCAGCCAAGGCCGTACGGATCCGCCGGTCGATCTCGGCCCGCTGCGCCGTGACACCCCGCACGATCACGTCGGTGAGTTCCCTGACGGGAGGATCGGCGATAGCCGCCCGATCCTCCAACGTGGCGATCGGATCCGTGCCGCGCAGGTCGGCTTCGAACAAGATGTCCAGGGCGTGCTTGCGAGCCTTGTGGCGCGCAGACGTACGAGGGTGGTCCGTCACCTCAGACGCGGCTGATGTAGCTGCCGTCGCGGGTGTCGACCTTGACCCGCTCGCCCGTCGTGATGAACAACGGCACCTGGATCTGCTTGCCGGTCTCGAGCGTGGCGGGCTTGGTGCCTCCGGTCGAGCGATCGCCTTGCAGGCCGGGCTCGGTGTAGGTGATCTCCAACTCGACCGAGGTCGGCATTTCGATGAACAACGGGTTGCCCTGGTGAAGCGAGACCGTCGCGTTCATGTTCTCGAGCAGGTAATCCTTCGCGTCGCCGACGATGTCGTCGCTGAGAGTGAGCTGGCTGTAGTCGCCGGTATCCATGAACACGTACCCGTCGCCGTCGTGGTAGAGGTACTGCATTTCACGCCGGTCCACGGTCGCCGTGTCGACTTTGGTGTCGGAGTTGAACGTCTTGTCGACCACTTTGCCGGTGAGCACGTGTTTGAGCTTGCTCCGCACGACCGTGTTTCCCTTGCCCGGCTTGTGGTGCTGAAACCACAGCACCTGCCACAGCTGACCGTCGAGGTCGAGCACCATTCCGTTCTTCAGGTCGTTCGTCGAAGCCACGGGCCGTTCCTTCCGTCGGGGGATGCCCGGTGACCGGGCGCGTACGCAGGCCGCACGTTGCGGCAACCGCGGCAGTCTACCGCCGAATCGTCGGATACCGGCGCGGCGGTCACCCGCGACGGTCGCGTGCGGCGGCGACCCGGGCCTCACGGGCCTCGGCGTGCGGGAGGGCGACGGATCGGATTCTGTCCGCCAGATCCGCTCGCCCTTGGGCATCGAGTCCGTCGGCCACCCCGTGAATCTCGGCCACGGAACGGTTCTGCGACAGCTTGGACTTGCCGACGACCGACGAGACACAGATCTCGACACCCACGATCGCGCGCAACTGACCGTCCAACAGCCGGCGTTCGCCGCGGTCGAGTTCGTAAGCGGGGTCGTACCTGGCGGCGAGTTCCCGCACGTGGCGTTCGAGCCAGGCGGGGTCTTCGTGAGCCGTGAGCGCACCGGTCGCCTGGACGACTTCGTAGTCCCAGGTCGGCACCTCGGCACCTCCGGCCGAGTAGTTCGGGTACCAGTCGGGGGTCACGTACGCGTCGCCCCCGCGGACGAGCACCAAGGCGGGGTACGGCTCATGTCGCCACTGCGGGTTGGTCCTGGAGACATGACCGGTGAAGGTGCCGTACTCACCGAGGCCCGGGTCGTACAGGAGCGGTAGCGGCGTCGCCACGGGGCTGAGCGTTTCGGGGTCGATCGTCACCAGATCAGCCAGCCGCACCCGGGTCAGGACCTCACGGGCAGCGTCGGCGGTCATCGAGAAGTGAGCCGGTACGTACACGGCGCTCACTATAGGAGTGCTCGCAGGCGTCGACCGCGCGAGAGGCCCGCCCTGACCGGACGAGCCTCTCGACAGATGGGTGGATGTCTCCCCGAAGCGACTAGCGCTTCGCCTCCCACTTCTTGCACCAGACCAGATCGTTGGCGGTGCCCTTGAACTCCGAATCCCCCATGATCTTCGCGATCGTCTGCTTGATCACCTCGCGAGTGTTCTTGTAGGCGTTGATGTACGTCTTCACCATCGGCACGTCGGTCAGATGGGTCGTGTAGTTGAGCGACACGAACACGACCGGCTTCTCGAAGACCTGCCAGGGAATGTCAGCCGACATCGGGTTCGCCCAGCGAATCCGGTAGTTGTTCTCCGCCGCGTACCCACGAATGTCACAGAAGGTGAACGTGGCGTCGAAGTTGTCGTTGTAGTCGCTGACCTTGCCGCCGATGCGCATGTTGCCCGGGGCGTACGTCGGCTCGAACCCAGCCGCCTTCAACTCCTCCATGATGATGTCCAGGGCCCCGCCACCGGAGTAGATCGCGCCGGCCTCCTGGCTCGACAGATAGCGGACCTCGATCCGCGGATGGGTTTCGGGTCGGATCGGCAACTCGTCCTTGGTGTTCTTGACCAGGGTGATCGACTTGTCGGCGGCGTCGGCGGCCAGGGCTTGGTGCCGTTCGGATCCGACGGCGGCGAGTCCGTCTTCAGTCGGATGGTGGGCACCCTTGTGGAGACCGATCGCAGCCTTGAGCCCGAGGATGCGGCGCAAGGCGTCGTGGAGCCGCTCTTCGGTGATGACTCCGTCGCGGTACCCCGCCAACATCGAGCCGAAGTCCTCGTCTTCGTCGCGGAAGAACAGGAACATGTCGCAGCCGGCGGCGATCGCGCGGGGCAGGGCGTCCTTGCGCTTCATGGCGGCGGCGATGCCGATCATGTGCGAGGCGTCGGTGAGCACCAAACCGTTGAAGCCGAGCTGGGTCTTGAGCAGCCCGTTGATCAACTCCGGTGCGAGTGTCGCCGGCATGATGTCGTCGTAGGTCAGCGACGGGTCGAGCTTCTTGCTGTACTCGGGCAAGGCGATGTGACCGGCCATGATCGAGTGCAGACCGTCAGCGATCAAGCCCTGGTAGACCTTGCCGAACGAGGAGTCCCACTCCTCGGGTGACAACTCGTTGACTCCGAGGACCAGGTGCTGATCGCGCTCCTCGGTGCCGTCGCCGGGCCAGTGCTTGACACAGGTGGCGAGGCCGTTGTCGGTGATGCCCTTGAGGTAGGCGCGGGTGTACTTGAGGACCTTCTCGGCGGTATCCCCGTACGCGCGGGTGTTCACGATCGTGTTGCGCCAGTTGTACAAGATGTCGACGCAGGGGTCGAAGTTCCAATTGACTCCGATCGCCTTGCAGGTCTCTCCAGCCACGAAGCCGGCGTTGTACGCGACCTCTTCGGAGCCCGAGGCCTCGACGGCCGCACCCGTGCCGATGTAGGTGCCGTCGGCGCACGCGCCGTCGCCGCCGTTGTCACAGTTGGCCGCGACGAGCATCGGGATCTTCGCGACTTCGCGCAGACCGTTGGTGAAGTCGAACACCTCGCGCGAAGTGGAGCCGGAATCCTTGTAGCGCTGGCCGCCGTAGTGGTACTTCGAGATCGCCTGCTGGGCTTCGTCCACGTCCAGGTTGCGGTTGTGGCTGATGAACAGTTGGCCGATCTTCTCTTCGTCGGTCATCCCGGCGATCGTGGATTCGACCCATGCGATGTCGTCATCGGAGAGGTTGTACGGCGTGGCCTTGAGATCGACCAGTTGTCCCATCGGTGCGTCCTTCGTGAGTGGGTGTCTGAGTCAAACTAGTGCGACGACAACCGGCGCGTCTGCTGTTGCCCCACGTTGACAGAAACTCCGTAGTCTCGAGGTCAGGGGAACGCGAGGGCCGCGTACGACTCGGCCAGAGCCCGCTCGTCTGGTCCTTCGACGACGACGGGATGGCGCAGCCCGTCGAGCAACACGAACCGCAATGTCGCCCCTCTGGCCTTCTTGTCCAGCGACATGATCGACCGCAGCTCGTCCCACGAGGCCCCGTCGTACGAGACAGGCAGTCCGACCGACGCCAACTGCTCGCGGTGCAGCGCGACCGCGGCGTCGTCGAGCAGCCCCAGCCGGCGGGCCAACTCGGCCACGAACACCATGCCGATGCTGATCGCCTCGCCGTGCCGTACCCCGAATCGTTCGAACTTCTCGATGGCATGACCCAAGGTGTGCCCGTAGTTGAGGGACTCGCGGCCGATGTCGTCGCCGATCCCGGTCCGTTCCCGCAGGTCCGCGGTCACCACGCGAGCCTTCATCTCGATCCCGAGGGCGACGAGCTCGGCCAGCCGGTCGGACGTGACATCGGCTGCGTCTACGGGATCTGCGGCGATCAGGTCGGTGATCCGCTCGTCGGCGATCAGCCCGGCCTTGACGATCTCGGCGAGACCGGACGACACCTCCGCTGCGGGCAGACCCTCCAACAGGGCGAGGTCGCAGAGAACGGCCGTCGGCTCGTGAAAGGCACCGACGAGGTTCTTCCCTGCGTTCAGGTTGATTCCGGTCTTGCCTCCGACAGCGGCATCGACCATGGCCAACACGGTGGTCGGCACCGAGAGGTACGGCACACCCCTCAGCCAGGAACCCGCCACGAAGCCGGCCAGGTCGGTGGTCGACCCTCCCCCGAGACCGACCACCACGTCGCTCCGAGTGAACCGCGCACCGGCCAGCCGGTCCCAACAGTCGACGAGCACCGCCGCGGTCTTGGCGGCCTCACCGTCGGGGACCTCGAGCAGGACTGCCGAGTCCACCGCCGCGTCCACCCGCTCGGCCAGGCCACGCAGCGAACGGGGGTGGATCACTGCCGTACGACGACCCCCGACCAGCCCGGGGAGCCGGTCGAGCGCGCCCGCCTCGACCAGGACGTCGTACGGCTTCTCGGCCGCCACGTGAATCGTGCGGGTCACGATTGCTCACCTCCGCAGATCAGCGCGACCACCCGGTCGGCGACCTGAACGCTCGTCACTCGGCTGGTGCTGACGCGATGGGTGGCGACTTCTTCGTACAACGGGCGACGCTCGGCCATCAACGCTTCCAGCCTCGAACGGACGTCACCCAGCAGCAGAGGTCTGAGCTGGTTCATCCCGGCCCGTCTGGTGGCTGTCGCGACGTTGACGTCAAGCCAAACGACGGTGTGATCGGCCAACGACTCCCGGATTCGCGGCGACAACACGGCTCCCCCACCCAGAGACACCACCCCACCACCAGCCAGTGCGGCCAGAACCACGTCTTCCTCGATCCGACGGAACTCGGCTTCTCCATGGTCGGCGAAGATCTCCCGGATCAGCTTGCCGGTGGTCAGCTCGATCACCGTGTCGGCATCCACGAACTCCTCGCCGAGCCGCTCGGCGACGTGCCGGCCGACCGTGGTCTTGCCCGAGGCGGGCATGCCGACGATGACGACCCGCGGGTTCACGAGCCGATCCGCAGGCCGCGAGCCGCCAGGCGGGCCAGGTACCGCTCGTGGGCGGCGGCCACCTCGCCCACGGTGTCGCCACCGAACTTCTCCAGGACCGCCTCGGCGAGCACCAGGGCCACCATGGCCTCGGCCACGACCCCCGCCGCGGGTACGGCACACACGTCGGACCGCTGGTGATGGGCAGCGGCTGCTTCGCCGGTGGTCACGTCGATCGTGCGCAGCGCCCTCGGTACGGTCGCGATCGGCTTCATCGCCGCCCGGACTCGGAGCATCTCGCCCGTGCTCATGCCCCCCTCCGTACCTCCCGAACGTTGCGACACCCGCACGATCCCGTCCGGTCCGGCGACGATCTCGTCGTGAGCCGCCGAGCCGCGGCTGGCGGCGAGCGCGAAGCCGTCACCGACCTCGACGCCCTTGATCGCCTGGATTCCCATCAGCGCGCCGGCCAGCCGGGAATCCAGCCGCCGGTCGCCCGTCGTGTGCGAACCGAGGCCGGGCGGCAGTCCCCACGCGACGACCTCCACGACTCCGCCCAGCGTGTCTCCCTCGATGTGGGCTGCGTCCACCTCGGCCTGCATCGCGAGGCTCGCCGCGGGATCGGCACAGCGGGCGGGGTCGGCGTCGATGCGCTCCAGGTCGGCCACTGTCGGGTACGTCCCCGCCGGCGCCTCGGCTCGACCGAGCGCCACGACGTGGCTCAGCAGGGTGATGCCGCACGACTGAGCCAAGAAGGCCTTGGCGACCGCGCCCAGGGCCACCCGGGCCGCGGTTTCGCGGGCCGAGGCGCGTTCGAGGATGGGCCGGGCTTCGTCGAAGTCGTACTTCTGCATCCCGGCCAGATCTGCGTGGCCCGGCCGGGGCCGCGACAGGGCCGCGTTGCGGGCGAGCCCCGCCAGCACCTCGGAGTCGACCGGGTCGGCGGCCATGACCTGCTCCCACTTCGGCCACTCCGTGTTGCCGATCTGGATCGCGATCGGCGATCCCAGGGTCTTGCCGTGCCGTACCCCACCCAGGATCGTGACCTCGTCGGCCTCGAACTTCATCCGGGCGCCGCGCCCGACCCCCAGTCGACGGCGGGCCAGTTCGGCCCGGATGTCGTCGGAGACGATCCGGATGTGCGCGGGCAACCCGTCGATCGTGGCGACCAGCGCCGGACCGTGGGATTCCCCGGCGGTCAGATAGCGAAGCATGAGCGTGAGTCTGTCACGGGCGACTTCTGGCCCTGAGCGCTTCTTGGCCAGCGGTCAGGAGCACGGACGCGGGTACGGAGAGGCCGGTGAAGAGCTGCACTTGTCCCACGGCCTGGTGAGCCAACAGGTCGAGTCCGCTCACGACGATGCGCCCTCGGGCGCCGGCGGCGGAGGCGAGGGGCGTCGGCCAGGGGTCGTACACGGCGTCGAACACGATCCTGGCCGCCTCGGTCAGGGCTTTCGCTTGCCCGGCGGCAACGCCTGCGGGTACGGAACTGACGGCCACGTCGCTGGGCGGGAGTGCATCGGTCAGCCCGAGGTGACGGACGGCGACGCCGTACCTGGTTCCCAGACCGGCCAGGAGCTCGGTCTTCACTGGGTCGCGGGCCAGCACTCCGACGGTCGTCACCCCAAGCAGGGCCAGCGCCAGTACGGCTGACCTGGCGGTGGCGCCGTTGCCCAGCAGCAGGGCCGAGGTCGCTCCTGAGGCGCCCGCCGCTCGGAGCGCCGATTCCAGCCCCGGGACGTCGGTGTTGTGGATCCGGGTGGTGGTCGGGTCGCACGGCGCACCCTCGAACACGACGGTGTTGCCGACGCCGAGCGCGGCAACCAGGTCGTCGCACACCCCGAGCGGTACGACAGCCTCCTTGAGCGGCATCGTGCACGACAGGCCACGCCACGACGAGTCAAGCGTGCCGACGAAGTCGGCGAGGCCGTCGGCCTCGACCTGGTGGCGTTCGTAGACCCAGTCCAGACCGAGGTAGGCGTAGGCCGCCCGATGGAGGACAGGCGACAGCGAATGAGCTACCGGTGAGCCGAGGACTGCACACCGCCTCACGCTGCGCGAGCTCTCACTGGGAGCACTTACCGGTGTTCGCCCGGCACCAGTCCTGGTACTGCTTGACGTTCGCCTGGTGCTCCTCGTACGTCGTGGCGAACTTGGTCTCGCCGGTGTCGAGGTTGACCGCGACCCAGTACAGCCACGGCCCGTCGGCGGGGCTCAGGGCCGCTTCGATCGACTTGCGGCCGGGGGCGTCGATCGGCGTCGGCGGCAGACCTTTGACCTTGTAGGTGTTGTAGGGCGAGTCGATGTTCGTGTCACCGTCACGCAGGTTGGAGTGGCCGCTGCGATTCAGCGCGTAGTTCACGGTCGTGTCGAGTTGCAGCGGCATGCCCTGAGCCAGCCGGTTGTAGATCGCGCGGGCCACCTTGGGCCGGTCCTCGTCGCGGAAGACCTCGGCCTCGATGATGCTCGCCACGATGATCACCTGGTACGGCGTGAGCCCGACCGACTTGGCCCGGTTCTCGAGATCGACGTCGGTAGCCACTTGGGAATACCGGTCGGTCATCTGCTTGAGCATCGCCGTCGCGTCGGGCTTGTCCGGGACCTCGTAGCTGTCGGGGAAGAGCATGCCTTCGGGGTTGTTGTTCGCGTACGCCGGCAACCCCAGATTCGCCGGCACGCCGAGTGCCTGGTTGATCTGGTCCTCGGTCAGCCCCGTGCCCTTGGCCAGGATCGGCACCATGGCCGACACCCTCAACCCTTCTCGGATCAGCACTCTCTTGACGACCTTGTTGGTCGGGTCGATCAGCAGCGCGACGGCCTTGTCGGCAGGGAGCTGGGTCTTGAGCTTGTACGTGCCGGCCTGAATCGAGGTCGACTTGGGTTCCTTGGCGGCGGCGGCCTTGAACGCCTTGCTCGACCTCACCACGTCGGCCTTGACCAGGATCGAGCCCATGTCCGTGATGCTCGCACCAGCCGGGATCGTGACGGTGATGTCGGCCTTCCCGTCGCCGATGTAGTCGTCGGTTTGACGCCAATCCATGTACTTCTCGTAGCCCTTGGTCGCGGCGAACCA
>JBDHZQ010000100.1:0-8918 GCA_039811945.1 Propionibacteriaceae bacterium | reverse complement strand
GAGAACCTCCGCCAGGTCGGCACCCGCCGCGCGGTCGAGGACTTCCCGTTGGCGTTCGGGCGACGACAACCGGCGTTGCTCCGCCTGCCCGTGGATCGTGACCAAGTCGTCGCCCAGTTCGGCACCGCGAGCCGCCGGCACCTGCACTCCGCCCACGAAGAATCTCGAACGCCCTCCCGCGCCGATCTGCCGGGCCACCAGGAGTTCGTCGTCGTCGAGTTCGCCTCCTGCAGCGCGTACGGCATCGGCCACCGGGGGCGGGGGGTCGGTGAAGCGGGCTTCGACGACGGCACGTTCGGCTCCCGCCCTCACGAGCCGGGTCTCGCCCCGACTGCCGCCGACGAGACCCAGTCCGGTCACGACCATCGTCTTGCCTGCCCCGGTCTCGCCGGTGACCACGGTCAGTCCTGGGCACGGGGTGAGTAGGGCATCGGCGATCACGCCGAGGTTCGCGATCCGTACCTCCGTGAGCATCAGCCGGTCGGGGAGTCCGCGTCGCTGCGCCAGCCGTCGACGCGCAGACCGAACTTCTTGACGAGCCGGTTCGTGAACGGCTGCTCGGACAGCCGAGCCAGTTTCAGGTAGTGCTGCGACCGGACCACCCGGATCAACGATCCCAGGGGTGCGTCGACCGTACGGCGGCCGTCGCACCAGAGCACCGCACCCGCACCGCCGACCAACTCGACCTCCACCTCGGTGCCCGGTCCCAGCACCATCGGGCGGGCGAACAGAGCGTGGGCGCTCAACGGAAGCATCAGGAACGCTTCCAGGTCGGGCCACATGACCGGCCCACCCGCCGAGAAGGCGTACGCGGTCGACCCGGTCGGGGTGGCGATGAGGATCCCGTCGCACCCCCAACGGGAGACGGGCAACCCGTCGACCCGCGCGAGCACTTGGATCATCTTCTGGCGCGAGAGTTTCTCGATCGACACCTCGTTGACGGCGAACGACGACCAGGTCACCGGACCTGTCGGGTACTCCCGAAGCTCGACGCTGATCGTCACCCGTCGTTCGATCGTGTAGGCACGCTTGACCACCTGTTCCGCGAGCCGCCACAGGTCGCTGCGTTCAAGTTCGGCCAGGAAGCCGACGTGCCCCAGGTTGACGCCGAGCACCGGCACGTTCCGAGGCTGGGCCCACTCCGAAGCGCGCAGGATCGACCCGTCACCGCCGAAGACGACGACGAGCTCGACCTCCGCACCTTCGGCCTGCTCGGCCAACTCCACGTCGGACAGCTCGGCACGCATTTGCTCGGTCGTCTCGTCGGCCAAGACTATGCACCGAACCCCGTGAGCGTTGACGTCCCGCACGAAATCCACGGCAGCGCGAAGGGCGTCCGCTCGCCGTGGATGAGTCATCACCGCCACGAGTCGTTCTGCGGGGGCCGTCACGATGGTCACCCTATCCAGCCGAGCCGTACGAAGTGCTCGACGTTGCCAGCCGGGCCCGGCAGCCGCGACACACCGCTCCACTGTTCCGACCAGCCGAGTTCTGCTGCTGCGGTCACGACCGCAGCCACGGCGGCCGCGCGCTCGTCGGGCGAGGTCACAACCCCACCGGATCCCAACCGAGACCGTCCCACCTCGAATTGGGGCTTCACCATGAGCAACGCATGCCCGGTCGGCGCAAGCACAGCCAGCATCGGTGCCACCAGCAGAGTGAGGGAGATGAACGACACGTCGGCGACGACCAGATCGACCGGTTTGCCTTCGACGTGGTCGATCGTGAGGTGACGCAGGTTCGTACCCTCGTGCACGACGACCCGAGCGTCGCAGCGGATCGAGTCGACGAGCTGACCGTGTCCCACATCCACGGCGTAGACCCGCTGAGCGCCTCGCTCGAGCAGCACCTGGGTGAAGCCGCCGGTCGATGCGCCGGCGTCCAGCACCCTGGCCGGTACGGCCGTCGCCGAGTCGTCGAGAGCGCCGGCTAGCTTGTGGGCAGCGCGTGACACGTACCGGTCGGCGTCCAGTTCGACGCGCGTCTCGTCCCCGACGTCGTACGACGGCTTCGTGACCACGACCCCGCCCACGCTGGCCCGGCCCAACCGGATCAGGTCGGCGGCCTGACTGCGTGATCGGGCGAGCCCGCGCGCGTGCAGCGCCTGGTCGAGCCGCACGTCACCGCCGGGCCGGTGGATTCGCCGGAGCTGGCACCAACGGGGCGTTGGCGAGTGCCGCGCTGACGGCTTCGTGGGCCCGGGTCAGGCGGTCGGCATGCTGCGCAACGGGTACGGCAGACAGGTCCGCCACGGCCGCACAGGCTTCGTCGAGTGCGGGGAATCCCGTGTGCGGCGGCTTGTTCACGGGGCCATGGTACGGCTGAGCCACCGGTCATGCCTGGGGCAGCTTCTTGCTGCCCCGCACGTGGGCCGGCGCTGACGCGGGAGGAACGACAGGCCCGATATCGCCGTCGGGAGCGATGTCGAGGTCGACGATCACCGGAGCGTGGTCACTGGTCCCCGACCCCTTGCGCGCCTGTCGGTCGACCCAGGCAGCAGCGACCCGCGAGCCCAGCGCTGGCGTCGCCATGACCAGGTCGATGCGCATCCCGAGGTCCTTGTGAAACATGCCTGCCCGGTAATCCCAGTAGGTGAAGACCCGCTCGCGCTCCGGCCATCGTGCGCGCACCACGTCGACGAGGCCGAGCGAGGCCACTGCCTCCCTCTCGGGACCGGTGACGTGGGTCTGGCCCACGTACGCGCTGGGATCGAACACGTCGGCATCCGCCGGTGCGACGTTGAAGTCGCCGCAGACGAGCACGTCGCCCTCGCCGGAGAGGGTCCGCCGCAGGGCTCCGAACCAGTCCAGCTTGTAGCGGTAGTGGTCGGAGTCAGGGGTCCGGCCGTTCGGCACGTACACGCTCACGACTCGGATTCCTCCACAGACGGCAGAGACGGCTCGGGCCTCGGGTGTCGGAAAGCCCGGCTCGTCACTCAACCCTTGGACCGGGTCGGTCAGCCCGACCCGCGACAGCAGCGCCACGCCGTTCCATTGCGCCTGACCGTGACTGACGTAGTCGTAGCCCAAGTCGGCCACCGGTTCGCCCACGACTTCGGCGAACGCCGCTTCGGTCAGCTTGGTCTCCTGCAGGCACACCACGTCGGGTCGCCGCTGCTCGAGCCAGGTCAACAGCCGCGGCAGGCGTTGCTTGACCGAATTGACGTTCCAGGTCGCGATCCGCATTCCGTCAGGCTAGTGCCGGGATACCTGTCAGTCCCCCAGCCCGCGCGCAGCGAGTGCCTCACCGGTCGTCTGCGCGTACCCGACAGCCCTGACCACCACGGGCGACACCTGGGCGAGCGGATTGCGCGACAACCCGCGAGCGCGCGCGGCCTGCCGTACCTCGTCGAACGTCCCGATCAGGTACGGCACGCTCCGCAGCATCACAGCGACCGCCAGGGCCACCGTGTCGGGGTTGACGCCGACCCACCGCAGGGGTCGTGCGGCCGCGGCGAGCCCGTCGAGCAGATCGGGTACGGGCGTGGTCAGCGTGAGGATCCTGGTCGCATAGAGCGCCAACACGATGTTGAGCACGACGAACGCACCGTTGGAAGCAGTCCCGAGTAGCACGTGCGCGCCAGCGATCACAGCCAGAACCGCGACCGACCCCCAGCCCAGGCCGAGGCCTCGCCGTACCCCCACCCTGGACCAGACGAGCACCGCCGCCGCGATCAGGACCAGGATCGCCGAGACCCACCATCGCCCGGACACGGCCGACGGGATAGTCAAAGCCAGCAGGATCAGGTACTTGAGCCCGACGCCCAGTCGGTCGAGTGGGCCACCGGTCGGTCGATAGAGGCCGAAAAGGCGATCGGAGGCCCTCATGCCGTGACCAGCGTCCGGTACGACGCCACCGCCGCAGGCCCGTCGCCGTCGAAGGTGATTCTGCCACGGTCGACCACGAGCACGCGACCGAACTCGGCCGCCCACTCCAGATCGTGGGTCGCGACGACGAGCTGCTGGGTGAGCGTGGCGAGCTCTCGCCGGACCAGGTCACGATTCCGGAGGTCGAGCAACGTCGTGGGCTCGTCGGCGACCACGACCCGCGGCTCGACCGCTAGCACGGCCGTGAGGGCGACCAGCTGACGTTCTCCGCCGGACAGGTCGTAGATGCTGGACTCGGCGACCTCGGCCAGACCTCGGAGCTGCAGCAGTTCGCGGGCGCGAGCGCGTCGGGTGCGACGGTCCTGGTGGGTACGGCGAAGGCTCAGTTCGACGTCTTCCACGGCTGTCGGCAGGACGAGTTGCGACAAAGGATCGGTGAAGACGAAGCCCACGGCTCGCCGTACCTCCCGACCGTCGCGAACCGTGTCATGACCATGCACCGTGACCGAACCGCGGTTCGGAACCACCAGCCCGTTGAGCAGCCGTAACAGCGTCGACTTGCCCGACCCGTTCGCGCCGATCACGCAAATACGGGGCTCGGTGAGGTCGAGCGTGACGTCCTGCAGCAGCGTCTTCGGCGGCCCCTCGGGCGTGGGAACCGCGACGGTCACGCCGCTGAGCCGGATCAACGCAGGTCGGTTGCGGGTACGGGGCGACGCAGCAGCGCCGGGAAAGTCCGGTGGACGACGGCGGCCACGATGCCCGCCAGTGCCGACTTGACCAGGTCACCGGGCCAATAGATGACGTCGGCCAGGAACGCCTTGTCGAGGGGCAGGTGCAGATTCACCATGAACCCGACGATCCCGGCCGGGTGCACGACGAGCACGCTGGCGGCGAAGGCGCACAACGACAGCGTGAGCGGCAGGAACCGGCCGGGGCGTTGGGGCGAGGCAAAGACGGGCTGGTCGGGCGGGCCCGGCCGACGGCGACGGTTGCCGCGCAGCACCAGGCTCGCGAGGGCGCCGCTGACCAGGGCTGCGATCGGGAACGACACCAGGTATCCGGCGCTCGGCTTGGCCAGCACGCCGAGGCCGGCGTTGCCTTGGGCAAAGACGGGTAGACCCGCGAATCCCACGAGGAGATAGAGCAAGACGGCGAGGAATCCACGGCGTGGCCCGAGAACAATCCCGGCCAGGGCGACACCGAACGTCTGCAGCGTGATCGGCACGCCGACGCCGACGGGAACGGCCGGCACCAACGTGCAGGCCGCGACCAGCGCGGCGAAGACGGCGATGAGCGCGACGTCCGTTGCGACTGTGCGAGCTCTCATGGGGCCTCCTCCGTGGTATGCCGGTTCACCCTATCGTCGGGTCTCGTCGACCCCGGCCGCTGCCCACCGGCAACGCCTGGAATGCCGGTCCGGCCCCAAGGTGACTGTGTCGCCCCAGGTGACTGTGTCAGGGCAGCAGGGTGAGTTGGTCGAGTTCCGATCGATCTGGCACTTCCCCACGGTCGGCGGCCGCCCAGCACTCGCGGGCGATCACCCAGAGCCGCTCGAGTTGCCCCCGTACCGTGGCGGTCGACGACCCGGAGACACCCGTGACCGGCTCGTCGAGGAGGGCACTGAGATCCAAGCCGATGTAGGTCGGTCGCTGATTCTTCGGCGCCACGACGAGGTCCGTCTTGCCGTGTGATCCGGACAACACGAACAGCGAGTCAATTCCGCTCGCCTGGGCACCTTCGATGTCGGTGTCGAGCCGGTCGCCGATGAACAGAGGGTGACGGGCGCCTAGGCGCCGGATCGTCTCGGCGAGCAAGGGCCGGGCCGGCTTACCGGCCAGCACCGGCTCATGTCCCGGTAGCGCCTCGCCCATCGCGCTGAGCATGGCGCCGAGACCGATGGCAAGCCCTCGATCGGTCGGCCGAGTCCGGTCGCTGTTGCAGCCGTACCACCGCGCTCCTCTTTGCACAGCGAAGCACGCCTCGTTGAGGTCACGCCACGTGATGGCTTCGCAAAAACCGACCACGACTGCGGCCGGCACCCCGCTGCCCGAGTACGGCTCCAGGCCCACGGCTGCGATCTCGTCGGCCAGCGCCTCCGAGCCGACTACGAGAACTCGGGAACGTGCCGGCATGGCCTCGGCCATGACCCGAGCCACCGCCTGCGCACTGGTGACGACATCGGCAGCGTCGGCGGCTACCCCGATCGACGTCAGGTGCCGGGCTACGGTCTCCGGCGACCGGGCTGCGTTGTTCGTCACGAAGCCGACCGTCGTCCCACGTGCCCTGAGCGCCGCGATCGTCGCCGGTGCAGCCGGCACCGCATCCGGGCCGAGATAGACCACACCGTCGAGATCGAACAAGGCCGCGTCGTACGCCTCGATCAGCGCCGTCATCCCTCCTCACCGTCCGGTTTGGTCTCGTCGTGGTCGGCCTCGTCGTCTTCAGGGGGATCGATGCCCTCGTCGTCTGCTTCCGCCGCCTCGCTGCCCTCGTCTTCGCTGCCCTCGTCTGCTTCGTCCTCGTCTTCGCTGAAGTCGGCGTCGAGCACGAAACCGTCCAACTCGTCGAGGCGGTCCAGAGCGTCGGTGGCCTCGGGATCGATGCGCGCTGCGGCCACGAACCACTCGCGAGCGGCCGCTTCGTCGCCGGAGGCGAGAATCAGCGCAGCGTAGGCGTACCTCAAACGCGCCTGAGCCTGTTTGGGTACGACTCCACGCGGCCTCTCGATCTCTGCGGCGAGCAGGCGCAGCGCCTCGGCGGTCTGTCCGAGGTCAGCGCGGCAGCCGGCCTGGATGATCCTCAACTCCACGAGGAGTGACGGGTCTTTGAGGAGTCGCTCCCCTTCGGCTACGAGCTTCAACGCAGCTTCCGGCTTACCCAGCGCACGCTCGCAGTCGGCGAGCACGGGCAGGTAGTCAGCTGACCCGTTTAGGCGTCGCAGAGCCCGGAACTCGGTGAGGGCGACGTCGTACATCCCCGCCGCGTACGCGGTCTCGGCCGCTGCCTCGCGCGTCACAGGCAGACGAGCAGCTCGCCGACGCGCCGCCTCCGCGTGTCGGTAGGCCAACTCCGGGTCTTCGTCGATCAGGCTTCCAGCAGCCACGAGGTGGGCGGCGACGATCTCCGCCAATTCCTTGGGCAGACCTTTCAGCTCCGCTTTGACGCCGCGTGGCACGTCCTGAGGATCCAGCTCAGGGGTCGCCGGCTCGTCGGGTCGAGCGGCGAGCCCGGGCGGTGGCACGTACGGCTCGCGATCCTCGACTCGCCCTCGTGGCAGCGGCGGCCCGGATTGCTGAGCCGTGCGCACGAACCTCCGCGCTGGTGGAGCTGCCTCATCCCACGCCCGACGGTCGCGTTCGCCGCCACGCGCACGCGCCTCACGGCGCCGCCCGTCACCGATTCCGTCGGCCGACGAGCGACCACGCTCGCCGTCGCCTGTCCGGTCGGACCACCTTCTTGATTCCCCGGCTCTCTCAGGCGTCTTTCCCCTCCGGTCATCGCGTTTCGGCTCCCCGAACCCACGCCGGTCGTCCCGTCTCGCGTCAGCCCCGCGATCGTCACGGGAAGGCCGATCCCGCGCGCGATCGTCCCGTCCCCGACCAGCACCGCGCTCGTCGCGGGAACGTCCATCCCCCGTACGGTCAGTTCGTCCCCGACCAGCACCGCGCTCGTCGCGGGAACGTCCATCCCCCGTACGGTCAGTTCGTCCCCGACCAGCACCGCGCTCGTCGCGGGAACGTCCATCCCCCGCACGATCAACTCGCTCCCAACGAGCGCCCGGCTCGTCACGCCGACGCCGATCCCCATCACGATGGTCTGAGCCCCGACCAGCACCCCGGACGTCCCGGGTTCGCCGATCAGCACCACGATCCTCACGTCCCCAACCAGCACCCCGGTCGTCCCGGGATTGCCGATCAGCACCACGATCCTCACGTCCCCAACCAGCACCCCGCTCGTCCCGGGATTGCCGATCAGCACCACGATCCTCACGTCCCCAACCAGCACCCCGCTCGTCCCGGGATTGCCGATCATCACTCCGGTCGCCCCGAGCACGTCCACCGTCGACACTCGGACGCTTGCGCTCCGAACTCCCGCCGGACCCCCAGCTCTTGCCTTCCCCAGTGCCTCGGCCACGGTCCTCGCGCTTCCACCCCGCGCTGTTTCTCCCCGCACGTCGATCGGCTCCCGAAGGGGCGGAACCCGAACGCGCAGCTCCAGAACGCGGGGCGCCCGAACCTTCGGCACGTTGCCCTCCGGATCGTCGATCGTCGTGGCGACGATCGCGCCCGCCGTCGTCGCCACGAGACCCGATCCGCGACGATGTGTCGCCACGATCACCCCGATCACCCCTGGGCGAGTTTCCTGGCCAGGGACCACCTCTACCTCCGCCGGCGCCGCGCGTCCCTGGCGAGAAAGTCCCCTGTTCACGCGATCGTCGCGCAGAAGGCCGCCGGTCGTTGGGGCCCGAAGCTTCACTCATGTTTCCATCCTGCCTTAGCTGCTGGTGCCGCCGTCCGAGGGGCAGCACACGTAAAACACCCCCTGGCTGTGCACGAATGCACACCCAGGGGGTGTTTGAATGTCCGGCGATGTCCTACTCTCCCACACAGTCCCCCGTGCAGTACCATCGGCGCTGAGAGGCTTAGCTTCCGGGTTCGGAATGGAGCCGGGCGTTTCCCTCTCGCCATGATCACCGTAACTCTATGGAGATATCAGTTGTTCCCGACCGTATCTCGGGAACCACACAGTGGACGCGTAGCATCTTTGTTGAAACAAGCCCTCGGCCTATTAGTATCGGTCAGCTCCAAATGTTGCCATTCTTCCACATCCGACCTATCACCCGGTGTTCTTCCGGGGGCCTTACCAGATTAACTCTGTGGGAGCCCTCATCTTGAAGCGTGCTTCCCGCTTAGATGCTTTCAGCGGTTATCACTTCCCAACGTAGCCAACCAGCCGTGCTCTTGGCAGAACAACTGGCACACCAGAGGTTAGTCCGTCCCGGTCCTCTCGTACTAAGGACAGCTCTTCTCAAGACTCCTACGCGCGCAGCGGATAGGGACCGAACTGTCTCACGACGTTCTAAACCCA
>JBDHZQ010000099.1:0-9101 GCA_039811945.1 Propionibacteriaceae bacterium | reverse complement strand
GACTTGGCGGTTTCTCACAGAAGCCTCACGCGATGACCCCCCAGCACCTCGACGACACGCGCGCTGCCGTCCAAGAGCTTCGAGGGACCTCCCTACTTACACCACTCCCAGGGACTTACCCGGTTGCAGGAGGCGGCCGCGCGGCGGGTGCAGGCCGAGATCGACGAGGTCGTGATGGTGGCCGCTCTGTGCGAGGCCTATTCGGTGGTGGAACCGATCACGGTGACCGACCCGAGGAGCATGTCGGCGGATGCGACGACACCGCGGGTGTTGTTCGGAGAGCGGCTCGTCCAGGCCGGCGGAGATGGTACTGAGCCGATGGCCGAGTTCCTGTCGCTGGAGCACGACAAGGTCGGCAGGATGCGTGCTCCCGTCGCGCCCACCGGGTGGCCGAGCGAGATGCCGGAGCCGTTGGGATTCAGACGCAGGTCGTCGGGCTCGACGCTCCACTCACGCAGGACCGCCAGGACCTGGGCGGCGAACGCTTCGTTCAGTTCGATCACGTCAAGGTCGTTCAGGGTCACCCCAGCGCGCTCCAGGGCCGTCTTCGTGGCCGGGACCGGGCCAATCCCCATCGTCTCGGGTGCGCACCCCGCGACCGCCCAGGATCGCAGCCGCAGCAGCGGGACGAGGCCACGACGCTCGGCTTCCGACTCGGTCGTCACGACACAGGCGGCGGCGGCATCGTTCTGCCCCGAAGCATTCCCAGCGGTGACGGTCGCGGCTGCGTCGGTGGCGCGCATGATCGGCGTGAGCGCGGCCAACGCGTCGAGGTTGGCGTCGGGCCGGATGTGCTCGTCCGTCGTCACCGTGGTCGTCGCTCCTCGCCGGCCCGTCACCGGGACGTGGACAAGTTCTGCGTTGAAGTTGCCTGCCGCTTGGGCGGCCGCGGCCTTCCGATGGGAGGCCAGAGCGTAGGCATCCTGCTCTTCGCGCGTGATTCCGTACGCCCTCCTCAGATTCTCTGCTGTCTCGATCATCCCTCCGGGGATCGGATGGTGGCGCCCGCCGGCTGTCACCCGGGCCCGAGCGAGGCGGTCGGTCAGCGGCACCGACTCACCGCGAACCCCCTGCCGAAGGAGCGCCGCATGCTCGACGCGGGACATCGACTCGGCGCCGCCCGCGATGACGACCCGCGATACGCCGGTGGCGACCTGCATCCCGGCGTACAGGACGGCCTGCAGCCCAGAGCCGCAGCGGCGGTCGATCTGAAGTCCAGGTACGGCGGTGCCCAACCCTGCGTTCAAGGCGGCGACCCGACCCAGGGCTGGGAATTCTCCACTCGGGTTGCAGTTACCGAGGATCACGTCGTCGACATCGCCCTCGCCGAGGCCAGCCCTCCTCGCAGACTCGGCCACGACCAAGGTCGCCAGGTCGGCCGCGTCGACCGACGCCAGAGAACCGAGGAAGCCTCCCACGGGGGTGCGCACTGCTGCGCAGATCACGACGTGGTCCATCGGTGCCTCCTCTCGATCCACTCTGTCATCGGGGGGCGAAACCGTCCAAGACTGAATCCTGGACAACTGATAAGGGATCGCTACATAATTCGGCCCGTGCCAGATCTCGAACCACGCCGCCTGCGCTACTTCATCGCGGTCGCCACGGAGTTGCACTTCGGGCGGGCCGCCGAAACGCTTCACATCGCCCAGCCGGCCCTGTCGCAGCAGATTCGCCTTCTGGAGACACAGTTGGGCGTGCAGTTGTTCGAGCGTTCGACTCGATCGGTACGGCTCTCCCCAGCCGGACGCCGGCTGCTCGAACGGGGCCGCCCGATCTTGGCCGAGTCGGAGTCCACCGTCGCCGAGGTACGGCGCATCGGACAGGGGGAACTGGGCACGGTGCGGCTCGGCTTCATCGGCAGTGCCACGTACGGCCTGATGCCGCGCGCGGCACGCGCACTGCGGGACGAGTTGCCAGACGTCCATATCGACCTGGCCGGAGAGCAGATGAGCTCGCCGTTGGCGAAGTCGGTTCAGACAGGGCTGCTCGATCTGGCGGTGTTGCGGCCCTGCCGCGAGCTGGAGGGGTTGACCACCAGGCGGCTCCTGACCGAACCGATCGTGGTCGCCGTACCAGAGGAACACCGGCTCGCGGCACAAGCTGAGGTACGGCTCACCGACCTCGCCGACGAGGTCTTCGTCTCGTACCCGCTGGAGTTCAGCGCGGTGGCCAAGACACAGCGCGACGCCTGCTTGGCCGCCGGTTTCGAGCCGAAGGTGGGCATCACGGTGGCCGAGACGTCGACCTTGGTGACGTTCGTCGCTTCCGCCCTCGGAGTCGCACTCGTGCCGCAAGGCGTCGACCAAGTCCGGATCCCGGGGGTGACGTACCTCCCGCTCACGCCGCGGCTGACCGTACCTCTCCTGCTCGCCAGCCGAGAAGGTGCCAACGAAGCAGTGATCCGTCGAGTCGCGTCAGTCTTGGCCGGACTGGTCTAGCCCGGCCCCTTGTTCCCCTCGAGTTGGGGACGCCGCCGACGGCGACCGTTCTTGGACCACAGCCCCGATCGATGGCGGAGTGGGTCTCCCACGACGTGCAGGTCGACGACACCAACGGCAGCCATGAGCGACTGGGCGGTCACCGGGCCGATCATCGCGAACCCTCTCGACCGCAGGGTCTCGGCGAGCCGTACCGACTCCGCCGACGTCCGCGGAATCTCGTCCTCGCTGAGCGGGGCCGGAGTCACGGCCGGCTGGTGCGCCCAGATCAGCTCGGCGAGCCCGCCGTCAGCCCTCAGTTGCACCGCCGCCCGCGCATTTCCCACCACCGCACGGATCTTTCGCTCGTTACGGATGATCTGCGCGTCGTTGAGCAGGCGATCGAGGTCGGCGGTATCGTACGCGGCCACCGCGTCCACCTCGAACCGGTCGAAGGCCGATCTCAGAGCTCCGCGTTTGCGAAGGATCGTGCGCCAGGCAAGCCCGACCACGAACACTTCGAGGGACAGCATCTCGAACAGGGATGACTCGTCGGTGACGACGACGCCCCACTCGGTGTCGTAGTAGGTCTCCAGAACCGGGTCACCGGACGCCCACGCAGGGCGCGCCGCCGACCCGTCGATCAACCGGGTTGGTGTGCTCATGCTCCGACAATGGGCCGCCGACCTCCGTCGGAGTCAGTCATCCACAGGCGAACTTCGGCCTCGGCCCGTCTGTGGACAAAAGCGGCGGACCAAGTCCGGAGGCAGATTCGCCCGCTAGGACGGTCGGACGATGTCCACGGAGATCTCGACGGCCGTGTCCGCGCCGCGGTTCTCGAGCCAGTGGAACGTCGCATGATCCTCGGGCCAGCCGAGTCCGGGTCCGTAGTCTGTCGCCTCACCGTTGCGGTAGTCGGTGATCGACCCCTCGAGCACGTACACGACACCGGGCCGACCGACGTGGTCGTGGACCGGGCCGTACACGGCCCCTGGTTCCATCGTCACCTTCCGGATCCGCAACCAGAGTCCGTCCAGACCGTCGATCTCCTGCCCGAGGTCGATGGTGTCCAAGACCTCTACGGCCACGCCCCGGGTCGGTCGCGCACTCTGCTCTTGAGTCACGTCTGGTGCCCCTTCTCTCTCGTGCCGTGTTCATCCGCCGCCGTCGATCGGACGGCTCCGCTGGGCGATGCCGGCGACGCCGTAGGGGTACGGCGGAACGTGTGGTCGGGACACCCCGTCGAGTCGGTGCGACAGGTCTGCGTCGAGGTGCAGGTCGGCCGCTGCCAAGGCCTCGCGGAGTTGTTCGATCGTCCGGTTGCCGAGGATGGGCGCGACGACGGCTGGTCGATCCGCGACCCACGCCAGGCTCACCTGGGCCATGGTGTGTCCGGTCTGCTCGGCCGCCTCCCGCACCGCGTCGAGGACGTCCCACACCTGTTGGTCAGCCCGTCGGCCTTCGTACGCCTCCATCCCTCGGGCGGGATTCTCACCCAGCCGGGTGGCCCCGGTCGGCCGCTGTTCGCGCGTGTACTTGCCGGTCAGCCAGCCCCCTCCCAGCGGACTCCACGGGATGAGGCCAAGGCCGTACTCCACGCAGGCCGGCACGATCTCCAGTTCGACGAAGCGAGCGAGCAAGCTGTACTGCGGCTGGAGCATGACCGGCGCCACCCGCCCGCTGCTCGCGGCCAACTCCGAGATCGCCGCGACCTGCCAACCGAGGAAGTTGGACAACCCGAAGTACGAGATCTTCCCTGCGCTGAGGGCGTCGTCGAAGAACCGCAGGGTCTCCTCCAAAGGAGTGAGTGGGTCGAACGCGTGCACCTGGTAGAGGTCGATCCGCTCGACTCCCAGCCGCCGGAGGCTCGCGTCGAGTGCAACCGTGAGGTGCTTGCGCGACAGGCCCACCGAATTCGGATGACCGCCGGTCGCGAATCGTCCTTTGGTAGCCAGGACCACCTCGTCGGCCCGGCCCGCCCGGGCCGCCAGCCAACGCCCGATGATCTCCTCCGAGACACCCCGGTTGTAGACGTCGGCGGTGTCGACGAAGTTACCTCCGGCCTCGACGAAGGCGTCCAGTTGGTCGAAGGCCCCCTGCTCGTCGGTCTCGTGACCGAACGTCATCGTGCCCAAGCAGAACCGGGAGACGCCGACTCCGGTGCTCCCCATCAATCGGTACTCCACGCGTCGACCCCTTCCGAGATGTACGGGTCAACCACAGCACAGCGGTCGCCCGGAAGCCACCCACCCCACGAATCACGACTCACAACCAACGCACAGGTACTCCGCAGTCGCCGGACAAGGAACGCGACTTGATTCGAGGAAGTTCAAGAATCCGGCGACACAGGGAGCACACCATGACCGAACACCCGAACCTCCGACAGCCGGCGGCTCCGCACCAGCCCAGCTTCGAACCGCCGCACGGTTTGACCGCCCACACCACCGCGCCGATCGGCCAGACACCTCAGACCCCACCGATCGGCCAAACGCCGCAGACCCCACCTAGGGGCCAGACACCGCAGACCCCACCGATCGGCCAAACGCCGTACGCGCCGTCGGTCACGTCGACCCACCCGAGCACACCTCAGATCGGGCAGACCACGCCGTACGCGCACTTCGCCCAGACCCCACCGCCGATCGGAGCGGCACCGTACGTGCCAACGGGACCGCAGCCCCCGCAGACCACAGTCCTGGGTGGAGCGACCCCGCCCCAACCTCGCCGCGCCACGCGCCTGGCACGCACGATCGTGGCCGTCGCCGCATTGACCGCGTTGGCGGGTGGAGCTGGGTACGGCGGAGCAGCCTGGTACGGACACACGGCTGCAGCTTCGAACACCACCACGACCATCACCCGGGTCGAACAAGGATCGACCTCGGCTCCGGACTGGTCCAAGACCGCCGCTGCTGCCCTGCCGAGCACCGTCTCGGTGACGGTGACCTCCAGCGCCGGCGAAGGCCAGGGCGCGGGCGTGATCTGGGACACGGCCGGACACGTGGTGACGAACAACCACGTCGCCTCGGCACTCGGCGCGAACGCCACGGTCACCGTGACGCTCACCGACCACACGGTCTACCAAGCGAAGGTCGTGGCCACGGATCCGACCCGGGACCTCGCCGTGCTGCAGATCGTCAACCCGCCGAGCACGCTGGTCCCGATCCAGGTGGCCGACTCGTCCAGCGTCGCGGTGGGAGACCCGATCATGGCGATCGGTAATCCGTTGGGTCTCGACAGCACCGTGACCACGGGCGTGGTCAGCGCGTTGAACCGACCCGTCACCACCACGGCGACCACGAACCAGGGCTCGAACAGCCGTACCCAGGCCCAGACCACCGCCTCGAACACGGTCGTCACCGACGCCATCCAGGTCAGTGCCGCGATCAACCCGGGCAACTCCGGCGGGGCACTCGTGAACGCCAACGGACAACTGATCGGCATCAACTTCTCGATCGCCTCGCTCGGTTCGTCGGGCTCGTCGGAGTCCGGCAGCATCGGGATCGGGTTCGCGATCCCCTCCAACGAAGCGAAGTCGGTCGTGGAGCAACTGATCTCCGGCACGACGCCGGGTACGCCGACCTTGGGCGTGAGTACGTCCGACGGCACCGGCGCTCTCGGTGACACCCAGCGATTGGGAGCCGTGGTGAAGTCGGTCGTCTCCGGCAGCGCCGCCGACTCGGCCGGCATCAAGGCTGGCGATGTCGTGATCGCCATCGGCGGTGAGCCAGTCACTGGCAGCGAGAGTCTCGCCGCCGAAATCCGCAGCTATGCCATCGGGTCCGCGGTCCCGGTGCAGGTGCTGCGTAACGGAACCACGGTGACCGTCACCGTCACGCTCAAGTAATCCATCGGTCGTACGGCTGCTCGCGACCCGGGGCCCGGCCCAGATCGGCATCGGGACTCGCCGGGACGACCCTGGCCCCGCTCTCGACGTCCTGGACAAGCAGGAGTAATGTCCTGACAAATAAGTCAGAAGGGACGACATGAGCATCGTGGTCGCGGGTGCGCCGGTCAGTTTCGGGGTCTTCGAGTTGACGCCCGACGACGACGATCTGGCGCTGCCGACAGCCGACGAGTTGTGCGCCACGCTGCGCGACACCGGGTACGCCGGGGTGGATCTCGGGCCGGTCGGATTCCTCGGCCGGGGCCAGGAACTCCGCGATCGACTCCACCGGTACGACCTCGAACTGGCCGGCGGTTGGGTGGACCTGCCGTTCGCCGACGACGAGGCCTTCACGGCGGCCCTCGCGTCGCTCGATGCCGCGCTCGACGTCTTCTCCGACGCCATGGCCACCCAGCCGTCGAAGGCCCCGTTGCCCACACTCGCCGACTCTGGCGATGCCGTACGAAAAGCCAATCCTGGTGGCGGTGCCGGTCACGTCCTCGACGAGGCGGGGTGGGACCGGTTCGCGCGGAATGTGGGTACGGCTGCAGCGCGAGTCCGAGCACGGGGCATGGAACCTACGTTCCACCACCACGCCTGCACGTTCGTCGAGACCCCCGACGAGGTCGACCAGTTCCTGGCTCGGACCGACGTCGGCATCACGTTCGACTCCGGCCACCTCCTGATCGGCGGCGGCGACGTCCTGGAAGGCTGGCGGCGCTGGCGCGACCGGGTCAACCACCTTCACCTCAAGGACGTCAAGACCGAACTCCTGCGCCAGATCGTCGCCCGTAAGGGCGGCATGATCGACGTGTGGTCGGGCGGGGTGTTCGTCCCGTTCGGCGAAGGTGACCTGGACGTCGCCACGTTCATGGACGAGGTCGTGAGCTCCGGCTTCGACGGTTGGCTCGTGGTGGAGCAGGACCTCTACCCCAAGCCGGGTGACGATCCTGCGCGGGTACGGCAAGACCACACTCGCAACCGGGAGACCCTTCGCCGGTGGCTGTGAGCCGACCTGTCGCGTGAGCTGTCGTCCTGGCTAGGCCGGGCGACCGCCCCACCGGGGGTCAGCTCTCGTCGGTGGACGGACGAGTCTCGTGAAGGACCCACTGGACGTACGGGGCATGCCCGTCGTTGACGTCGACGGCCAGCACGCAGGGGTTCTCGTACGGGTGGCCACTGCTCACGGTCTCGATCACCTCGTGAGCCAGAGCCGCTGACGTGTGCAGGGCCAGCCGAATCTCGGTGCCGCTCTGGACCGATCCTTGCCAGCGGTAGGCCGACCTGATGGGCCAGGCTTGGGCGCAGGCGACGAGCTTGTTCGACAGCAGCTTGTCCTGCAGGGCGCTGGCCCACTCGTTATCCGGGCCGGTGACGACGATCTCGACGATCTGATCCATAGCTCATCCTCCTGCCGGTCATCGGCTCCCGCAAGCCGTTCGGAGCGACGGGTACGGCGAGCCGCCCGGCCAGAGGGGTCTACGTGAGCATCGTCCGGTCGGACAAGGCACCCTTGACCTTCCCGAACTGCTCCATCAGGTCTTCGATGCTGGCTTTGGCCTTCTGCTCGCCGCTGAGTTCGTAGATGATGCGCCCTTCGTGCATCATCACGAGCCGGTTGCCGAGGTCGAGCGCCTGCTGCATGTTGTGGGTGACCATGAGGGTGGTGAGGCCGTACCGCTCGACTGCCTCGCGCGTCAACCGTGTGATGAGCGCGGCGCGCTGAGGGTCGAGGGCGGCCGTGTGCTCGTCGAGCAGGAGCAGCCTGGGTTCTGAGAATGTGGCCATGACCAGGCTCAACGCCTGACGTTGGCCTCCCGACAGCAATCCGACCTCGGTGCGAAGCCGGTTCTCGAGACCCAATTCGAGCCTGGCCAGTTCGTCGCGAAAGACCGCTCGTTTGGCGTTCGTGACGCCGGTACGGAGGCCTCGCCGCTTGCCTCGGGCGTAGGCCATCGCGAGGTTCTGTTCGATCGTGCCCCGTGGAGCCGTACCCGCCAACGGATCTTGGAAGACGCGGCCGACGTACCGGGCGACCTTGTAGTCCGGGAGCTTCGTGACGTCGGCGTTGTCGATCCAGATCGATCCAGATTCGGGCCGGAACTCCCCCGCCACGAGGTTCAACAGCGTCGACTTCCCGGCCCCGTTCGAGCCGATGATCGTGACGAAGTCGCCTTCGTCCAACCGCAATGACAGGTCACGCAGGGCGACCTTTTCGTTCGCCGTGTGCTGGGCGAAGACCTTGGTGACACCTTTGACGTCGAGCATGTCAGCCCTCCTTCGCAGCCGTCGCCAGCCGCCGGTCCCGCGAGCGGGCGCGCATCCGCCGGAACACCGACCACCGCGGCAGGAGCAAAGCGATGATGACGAGGACGGCGGAGATCAGCTTCATGTCGTTGGGGTTGAAGCCGACGGTCAGGGCGAGTTGGATCACCAGGCGGTACACGACCGAGCCCAACACGACTGCCAGCGTGGCGAGGACGAACCGGCGGCTCGGCAGCAGCGACTGCCCGATGATGACGGAAGCCAGGCCGGCGACGATCAGACCGATGCCCATCCCGATGTCGGCGAAGCCCTGGTATTGGGCCATCAGCGCGCCTGCGATGCCCACGAGACTGTTCGAGATGGCCAGGCCGAGCACCTTCGTGAAGCCCGTGGAGACGCCCTGACTGCGGATCATCCGCTCGTTGTCACCGGTCGCCTGCAAGGCCAGTCCGAGATCGGTGTTGAGGAACCAGTCGACCGCCACCATGGCGGCGGCTGCGAGCACGGCGAAGATACCGACGGACACCCACGTACCGAAC
>JBDHZQ010000098.1:0-9246 GCA_039811945.1 Propionibacteriaceae bacterium | reverse complement strand
GCTTTGAGGAACTCCCAGCTGGGTACGGCCAGCCATTGCTCAGCTGACAAGGGCAGGCGCATGCCGTGGGCCGGATGTCCCGGCTCCTGGGCAGGCCCTCCGGCGGCGTCGCCGAAGCGCAGGACCAACAATCGCTGGGCTCGGAACGCCTCCTTGCCGGTGACGACTTGCTCGATCGAGGCGGGGGCGAGCGCGTCGAGCAGGAGGTCGGTACGGCCGAGCCGCAGCCAGGCCCGACGCCGGTGCGCCTCTGCGACCAGGGGATGGTGACGCGGCTCGAATCCGTCGAGCATGTCGTGCTGTCCGAGCAGCCGGGGCGACTGGTCGACCAACCAGGAGGCGCCGGGCCCCCAGGCGTCGACCCGAACGTCGGCGTCGGCCCTCACGAGGTGCTGGAGTCCCGGCCCGTCGGGCGTTCTCACCGCCCGCCACCATCCCGTCGACGTCCGCCGCAGCGTGACGTCGCCCGTTCCACGCAGCAGCGGGACGAGTGAGACGTCCAGCAGCCGCGCGGCGCCAGGAATCAGCCGGCCTTCCGCACGGCGCCAGGGGTCGGTCGTCACAGCGCGAGGGTACGGCAGGTCTGCGAGGTCGCACGGCTGCGTGCTGCCGCGCTCCCGGGCAGGGTCTTGAGGCCGGCTGCGTTCGCACACTGCCTCCAGAATCTGGTTTGAACGTTCCAATTTTGGTCGAGGTGCGACTGCGGGGCAGTTTCGGTACGCATCACCGGGAAGAGAGCACGTCAGCAGGCTCCTAGACTGCGCGCGTGACCGAGAACGCCGACATCGTGGGAGATGTGGCGAGGCTGCTGAGGGCGAGGGGCGAGAGGATGACTGCGGCGAGAACGTCGGTGGTCACCGCACTGGCCTCGTTGACCGGCCACCCGACGGTCGACGACATCGCTGTGGCGGTCGCGGCTCTCGATGCCGGTGTGCATCGCGCGACGGTGTATCGCACGCTCGAGGCACTGTGTGAGTTGGGTGTCGTGCAGCACATTCATCTGGGGCACGGCGCGACGGCCTACCACATCCCCCATCCAGCTCCACATCCGCACGCCCAATGTCGCGGCTGCGGACGCGTGATCGACCTGCCTCCCGACTCGCTGGCCGGTGTCGCGGCCACGCTCGATACCGGATCCGCCTTTCGTCTGGACGCGACGCACGTCGCGCTGTCCGGCACCTGCCATGCCTGCGGAAACACCTTGCCGTAGCTGCGGACGCCCCCTCGCCCGCGCCACTCTTGCGAATCAGTCGCAATAGTCGCGAGCCACGGAGGTCACGTGCACGTCCCTGACGGATTTCTCAACGCTCAGACGTCGATCGCTACGGCTGTCGTGGCCGCAGCGGGCGTCGGCGTCGCGCTGAAGAAGGCCCGGCGCGAACTCGGTGAGCGGACGGCCCCCCTGGCCGGGCTCGTTGCGACGTTCGTCTTCGCCGCCCAGATGCTCAATTTCCCAGTCGCAGCAGGAACATCGGGGCATCTCCTGGGCGGGGCCCTGGCCGCGGTCCTCGTCGGTCCCTGGACCGCCACCTTGTGCCTCACCGTCGTCCTGACGGTCCAAGCTCTGGTCTTCGCCGACGGCGGCATCACCGCCCTCGGGACGAACATCACGCTGATGGCCCTGGTCGGCGTCTGGGTCGGCTGGGGCGTGTTCTGTCTGATCCGACGCGTGGCACCCAAGACACGGAAAGGCATCACCGTCTCCGCCGCCGGCGGCGCCTTCGCCAGCGTGCCGGCCGCCGCGGTCGTTTTCGCGGGCTTGTTCGCGGTGGGGGGAGCCGTACCCATCTCGCCGCCCGTCCTGTTCGGTGCCATGGCGACGGTTCACGTGCTGATCGGGATCGGCGAGGCGCTGATCACGGCGCTGGTCGTCGGGGCCGTGATCAAGGTACGGCCGGACCTCGTGTACGGCGCCGCCCGCCTTCCCGCTCCTGCTCCCGAGGAGGTGTCGGCATGAACCGGCGCCTGTGGTGGATCGGACTCGGCATCGCGCTCTTCCTGGCCGGCGTCGTGAGCTTCTATGCATCTGCCTTCCCGGACGGTCTCGAACACGTCGCGGCCTCCCTCGGATTCGAGAACGCCGCCCACGAGCAGGCTGCGCCCCTGGCGGGATACACGGTCCAGGGGATCGCCAGCGACCGGCTCTCCGGCGGACTCGCCGGAGTCATCGGCTGCCTGGTCGTGCTCGGGATCAGCTACGGCGTATTCCGACTGGTCCCGGCGCGGAAGGCCACGTCCGGACACCCGCACACGTGACCCCGTTGGGCGGCTTCACCCCAGGTGCCTCGCTGCTGCACCGCCTTCCCAGCGAGGTGAAACTGGTCGCGCTGATCGGCTTCGTGTTCGCTGTCGTGGCTGCACCACGGGAGGTGGTCTGGCCGTACTTCGCCTTCCTCGCCGTCCTCGTGGGCCTCGCCGCCGTCGCCCGCCTCCGCCCGGTCGCGCTCCTGGCCGGCCTGAGGGTCGAACTGCCCTTCGTCGCCTTCGCCCTGCTCATGCCGTTCGTCGCAGCAGGTGAACGGGTCGCGATCGGGGGCGTTGAGATGTCGCTGCCGGGCTTGTGGGCCGCGTGGGCGCTCCTCGCGAAAGGCACGCTGGGGGTCCTCGCCGCCCTGATCCTCGCGTCCACCACGGCGACCCCCGACGTCTTGGCAGGCCTGAGTCGTTTGCGGGTGCCCACGGGGCTCACCGAGATCATGGGCCTCATGATCCGGTACGGCGACGTGGTCACCGACCAGTGGCAGCGCATGTCGGTGGCGCGTACGGCACGAGGATTCAGCCCGCGGTCCCCGAGAGCCTGGCCAGCCTTGGCCTCGTCGGTCGGGACCTTGTTCGTTCGGTCGTACGAGCGCGGCGAGCGGGTGCACCTGGCGATGCTCTCCCGGGGTTACGCCGGGAGTATGCCCACGTCTGAGGCCCGTCGGCCTTCCGCCACGACCTGGCTGGTCAGCCTGTGCATGCCCGTGCTCGGCGCTTCAATCACCACTCTCGCCTGGATCCTTCGGTGATCTGGGCCCGGCGAACCACCCGACTCGGGGATTCTGCCGTACCCGCCCGGCCCGCGAACTCTGCCGTACCCACCGCCGCCCACGAACCCGCCACCACGCCGCCGGAGACCCTGGCGGTACGACACCTCTCCTACTCCTACCCCGACGGCACTGTTGCATTGAACGACGTGGATCTGTGTCTCCACCAGGGAGAACGGGTCGCTCTGCTGGGTCCGAACGGGGCCGGCAAGACGACCCTGGCCCTGCATCTCAACGGCATCCTGCGGGCGCAGACAGGGCAGATCACCGTGGCCGGGTTGCCGCTCGACGCTGCGACTCTGCCCCAAATCCGGCGGCGCGTCGGACTGGTGTTCCAAGACCCCGACGACCAACTGTTCATGCCGACGGTCGGCGAGGACGTGGCCTTCGGCCCGGCCAACCTGGGCCTGCGCGGCGACGAGCTGACACACCGCGTCGAACGGTCCTTGGCCACCGTCGGACTGCCGCACGCCTCCACCCGCGCCCCTTTTCACCTCTCGTTCGGTCAACGTCGACGAGTCGCGGTGGCGACGGTCTTGGCCATGGAACCCGACCTCCTGGTGCTCGACGAGCCGACCTCCAACCTCGACCCGTTCGCCCGTCGCGAGTTGGCCGAATTGCTCACCACCCTCGACGTGACGGTGCTCATGATCACGCACGATCTGCCGTACGCCCTCCAACTCTGCCCCCGCTCACTGGTGCTGTCTGGCGGCCGAATCGTCGCAGACGGGCCGACGCGCGAGATCCTGTCGAACGCGGACCTCCTGCGAGCCCATCGGCTGGAGTTGCCGTACGGCTTCGACCCCACGTACGAACCCTCGCCGGACCCTGCGGGGGATTCATGACGGCGCGCACTAGATTGGCCGGGTCTCACAGACCGACCAGGGAGGTGCGGGCATGTCCCGTCTCGATGTCGCGGGCAAGGCGACGCAGTTCACCGACTCGTTGCGCTCGCAACGCACGTTGCGAATCCTGGTCTGGATCCTCATCCCGATCGCCATCTGGACCATCGCCGCGCTGATCTGGCTGTGGCCGGGCAACGTCTCCGATCACATCCGGGACGACAACACGACGTTCGCGATCCCAGGCATGACGACTCCCAAGGGCACTGTGACGTCAGTCACCGAGATGAGCTGTGACGGCGTCGCCGGGTCGGCGAAGGGCGACCAGTCCCGCTGCGCGCGCCTCAAGGTCAAGGTCGACGAAGGGCCAGAGGCCGGACAGGAAGTCGATATCGCACTGACCGCGGCGGTCTATGCGTCGGGCGTCGACGTCGGTCAGGGGGTACGGCTCTACCGCACCCCGGTCGACGGTGCACCCGCGGCGTACCAGTTCGCGGACTTCCAGCGCACGACCCCCATGATCGCGCTGACGCTGCTGTTCGTCGGGGCGGTCGTCGCCGTGGCGCGATGGCGAGGCGCGATCGCGACGGTGGGGTTGTTCTTCGCCGGATGGGTGATGACCCAGTTCATGTTCCCGGCTCTGATCGAGGGCAAGGATCCTGTGCTCATCGGCTTGGTCGGGTCGACGGCGATCATGTTCGTGGTCCTGTACGCCGCCCACGGGATATCGGCCCGTACGACGACCGCCCTGATCGGAACGCTGTTCGGGCTGGTGCTCTCGGCCGTACTCGGCTGGGCCTTCACCAAGTGGGCCCACCTCACCGGTGTCGCGAGCGACGACGACTTCGTGCTGGCCGCATCGGCGCCGGATCTGAAACTCACGTCGGTGGTGATCTGTGGGGTCATCATCGCGGGATTGGGCGTCTTGAACGACGTGACGATCACGCAGGCGTCGGCGGTGTGGGAGCTCGCATCAGGCAAGGACACGCCTCGGCAGGTCTTCTCCAAAGCCATGCGGATCGGCCGCGACCACATCGCGTCCAGCGTGTACACGACGGCGTTCGCGTCGGCCGGCGCGATCCTGTCGGTGCTGCTCCTGCTGACGGTCTACCAGCGCCCGCTCTTCTCCAGCTTGCTCACCGAGCAGTTCGCCGGCGAGGTGGTCCGGACACTCGTCAGCTCCGTGGGACTCGTCCTCAGTGTGCCTGTGACCACCGCGATCGCCGTCGCGATCGTGCGGGGGTCCGGGAACGACAGACCGATCGACGCATTCGGCAGCAGCGCCGTGGCCTACGACGACGATGTCCTGGTCGACGTCGGCGACGACCGCGAATGACCACCGAGTCGCGGGTGGCGCGGAGGGCAGCGACTGGGCCTTTCGTCGAAGTCGAGACGGGGTACGGCGACTCTCCCTCGCCCGGTTTCGCTCGTCGCGGAGGACTGCCCGAGGCTGACGAGACGTTCGCGGGTACGGCGGTGGACCTCCCCGCGGCCCGCCGATCCATGGCGCCTGAGGTCCCCGAAACGCCAGAGGACGAGGTGACGACGTCCGACGCCGACGCCGAGGCGGAGCAGGGCGAGACCGGCGGCCATGCCGTACCCCCCAAGAAGCCGAAGCTGCGGCTGGTGTCGTTGGACGTGGTCAGGGGATTGCTGGTGATCTTCCTCCTGCTGGTGGACTCGTGGCTGGAACCGCCTGACTGGTTCGTGCATTCGCCCTGGGAAGGAATTCAGGTCACGGACTACGTGTTCCCGTCGTTCATGGTGGTGGCGGGAGCCGGGCTGGCGCTGGCCTCCCGCGGTGGGGTCAAGCCGTTCCGGCTGCTCAGGCGGGTGGTGATCCTGGTGGCCGTCGGCATCGCGTTCAACGCGGCGATGGACACGATCGACGGAATCCCGTTCGCCTGGGCCACCGTCAGGCTGCCCGGGGTCTTGCAACTGTTCGCGATCGCCTCGTTGGTCGTGACCCTGCTGCACTTCGCGTTCAAGAACTGGGGCGCCTGGGCGTTGGTGACCCTGCTGTTCGCGGCGACGTACGGCCTCTATCTCTGGGGCTTCACGATGGGCTGCCCCGACGCCGTGTTGAACACCGAGTGCAATCCATCAGCGGTGTGGGACGCCCGGATCTTCACCGAACCGCACATGATCTACGGGTCGTCGCTCGGGTACGACCCGGAAGGCGTCCCCAGCCTGATCGGTGCCCTGGCCAGCACGTCGATGGGCGCGGTAGTCGGGCACTTGATGCTGGCGGCCCGACGCGAATGGCGGGAGCGCGCCGTACCCCTGACCGGCTGGCGTGCCTGGCCGGGCTGGCGCCTGGCCGGCGTCTTCGCCCAGCGACGGGTGTTTCCGCTCGTCGTGGGCCTGGGGCTGGCCGCCGGCTACTACGCCCTCGGACAACTGGCCAGCGAAGTGATCCCGCCTATCAAGCGGATCTGGACGCCGACGTTCGCCCTGATGTCCGGCGCACCCGTGATGGCGGTGATGGTGGTCCTCCACGTCCTGCTCGATCGTGACCGCATCGGGATCGTGCAGAAGATGTGGACCTGGCCGCTGGTCGCCCTCGGGCGCAACGCGTTGCTGCTCTACTTCGGGTTCGAGTTGTTCTCGAACTGGTTGCGCCGCGCGCCCTGGCCCGGGGAAGACGCGACGATGGCCCAGCACATCGCGTCGTGGCTGCCCGTACCCGAGTACCTCAACTTCATGCTTCCCATGCTCGGGCTATGGCTCGTGCTGGCATCGGTTCTGCACCTGCTCAAGTGGTACGTACGGGCCTGACCGCTCCTCAGCCCCGTCGGAGGGTCTCTAGACGCCGTTGCGGTACGGCATCACCGCCGTCTGCGGGGCGCAGGACCCGTCAGGGCCCGACTTCCGGGGGTTTGGCGGCGGATTCGGAGCTGTGTCGGGGCACGAGCGTCACCGGGCCACCGTCGAACCCGGCTTCGATGCGACTGATCCGACAGAAGACAACCCCTTCGTAGTCGCCAGCTTCGTACGCCAGGCCCAACGATCCGTCTGGAAGTTCGGCGACCACCGAATACCCGGCCGCGCCGGCGTCGACGACGACCGGGTCACCCCACGTCACCCCGTCGTCGTCGGAGAGCCTCAACACCAGACGGCGCCTGTCTCGTTCGTCGTCCAGCAACGAGCAGACCAGCAGATCGCCCCACCGAGTGACGCCTCCGTTGCACGCCGGGTCGACGAGAGCGGGGTCCACCTCCGGCACCCCGAACGTCACTCCCCCGTCGACCGACCAGGCCCGTCGGCGCCTCGGCCGGGCCCGCGCATGCAACAGCACGCCGCCCGACGACGTCTCGACCACCTTGTTCTCGTCGCAGTCGGGCCCGATCCGGGCACCGAGTCGCCAGGATTCGCCGCCGTCGTCGGACCACCCGGCCACCGCCCAGTGCTGCGCCGAGTCACCCTCGCCCGTACGCATCACGAACGGTTGCACGAGCCGCCCAGCGAACTCCGTACCCCTCAACACGATCCCGTTGCCCGACGCGGCGAACATCCCCCGTACGTCCGCAGGCTTCAGCTCGCGAGTCAGATCCTGGTGAGTCCACGTCAGACCGTCGTCGGTCGACGACGCCAACCACAGGTCCAACCCGTCACCGTCGGGGCCCTCCTCGGCGGTGAAGAAGCTCCGCCCGACGCTCGACACGTACCAGCACCACGTCCTGCCCGACGCCGGATCGGCAATCAGCGAGGCATCCCCGTACCCACGTTCACTCTCGTGGGCGCGGAAGACTCGTACCTCTCCCCAGGTGAGCCCCCCGTCGTCCGACAGCCGATACACCAGGTCGATGGCGCCGGGCAGGTCACGCCAGTCCTCCCTGACGTCCCACATGCAGACGACCCGCCCGGTCGCGGTCACGGCCAGTGCCGGGATCCGGTAACACGTCCGAGCGCCGGCCAGGCCCGGCAGTGCCGTACCCGAACGCGCCAGCCACGTGACCTCCATCACCGACCGCCTTGCTTCGTCACCCACGTGACCTCCATCACGCACCGGCCACGGCGTCGGCGAACCAGCGAGTGATGGTCGAAGGGTGGGTGATCGCCGTACCCACCACCACCGCCCACGCTCCCCGCCTCATCGCTTCGGCTGCCTGCTCGACGGTGTGGATGCGGCCTTCGACGACGACTGGCCGCTCGGCCAGCGCCACGATCTCGTCGACGCACGGCCAGTCGGGTCCGTCGGTTTTCGGGCGCTCGCCGGAGTAGCCCACGAGTGTCGTACCGAGGAGGTCGGCCCCTGCGTCTTGCGCGGCCTCGGCGTCGCCGGCCGATCCGCAGTCGGCCATGACGAGGATGTCGGGGTACGCGCGTTTCAGTTCGGCGATCGTGTCGGCCAGGGTACGGCCGTCAGGCCTGGGCCGGCGGGTGCCGTCGAGCGCGACGATCTCGCAGCCGGTGGCTGCGACCTCGAGGCAGTCGGCCAGAGTCGGGGTGATGTAGACCCCGGTGTCGCCGACCTTCACCAGGCCGATGATCGGCACCGAGACGACCGAGCGCATCGCCCGGAGGTCGTCGAGACCCTTGCCCCGGATGGCGGCCGCTCCGCCGATGACCGCGGCTTGAGCTACCTGAGCCATCGTGGCCGGGTCGAGCATCGGCTCACCCGGATAGGCCTGGCACGACACGACAAGTCGTCCCTTGATCTGGTCCAACGCGGTCATCGTTTCTCCGTTTCGGTTGCGTCGAAGATGAGTCGGGCCGCACCGAGCAGGGCGGCGCTGGTTCCGAGGCGGGCAGGCACGACGGGTACGGCAGACAGCAGCGTCACGGTCTCCGCCCGGATGGTCTCCAGCAGTGGATCCCACCACAGCGGCCCGATCTCGGGGACTCCCCCGCCGATCACCACCAGGTCGGGGTCCACGACCGACATCACACCGGCGATCGCCCGCCCGAGCGCGGTGGCGGCGTCGGCCACGACCTGCCTCGCGCGCGGGTCGGCGTCCGCCCGGGCGACGACACCGCGGGTGTCCACGGCCTCTCCCACCATCTCCGAATACCGTCGCGCGATCGCCGGCCCGGCGGCGACGGCTTCCAGATGCCCGTACCGACCACATCCGCAGCGCAGTCCCTCGGCGCCGGGGGCGGGAATGTGACCCATCTCGCCCCCATGCCCATGGGCCCCCGACCACAGCCGGCCGCCCAGCACCAGCCCCCCGCCGACACCCGTACCCACCGCGACGAGCAGCATCGACGACGCTCCGCGGCCGGCCCCGAGCCAGGCCTCACCCAAGGCATGGGCGTCGACGTCGTTGCAGACGGCGGTGGTCAGCCCAGTCCGTACCCCCACCCCTGCTCCGACTTCGGTGCCCACCCATCGCGTGAAGCTGTCCGTGGACGAGACGATCGTGCCCGTACCCGGC
>JBDHZQ010000097.1:0-9378 GCA_039811945.1 Propionibacteriaceae bacterium | reverse complement strand
TGCGGGCCATGATCAACGAGCTCGGCGAAACCGTCACCGAGGCGCCGCCCTCGGCGCCGGTCCAGGTGCTCGGTCTGACCTCGGTCTCCGGCGCCGGCGACAACTTCCTGGTCGTCGACGACGATCGCAAGGCTCGGCAGATCGCCGAGCGGCGCGAGGCCCGGATGCGGGCTGCGATGCTCGCCAAGTCCACGCGTCGCCGTACCCTCGACCAGCTGTTCGAACAACTGGCCAAGGGCGAGACCCAGGAGCTCAAGCTCATCCTCAAGGGCGACACGGCCGGTTCGGTCGAGGCCCTGGAGGACGAGCTGGCCAAGATCGAGGTCGGCGACGAGGTTTCGCTGCGGATCATCGACCGTGGTGTGGGCGCGATCACCGAGACGAACGTGTCGTTGGCGTCTGCGTCGGACGCGGTCATCATCGGCTTCAACGTCAGGCCGCAGGGCAAGGCGACCGAGATGGCCGATCGCGAAGGCGTCGACATCCGTTACTACTCGGTCATCTACGCCGCGATCGACGACGTCGAGGCTGCGCTCAAGGGCATGCTCAAGCCGGAGTTCGAAGAGCAGGTCCGCGGCCAGGCCGAGATCCGCGACATCTTCCGCTCGTCCAAGTTCGGCACGATCGCGGGCTGCATGGTGATCCAGGGCACGATCCGGCGCAATGCGAGCGCTCGACTGCTGCGCGACGGCATCGTCGTCGTGGAGAGCTCGAGCATCCATTCGCTGAGGCGTGAGAAGGACGACGTGGTCGAGGTCCGCGAGGGCTTCGAGTGCGGCATGACGCTGGCGAACTACTCCGACATTCGACTCGGAGACATTATCGAGACGTACGAGATGGTGGAGAAGCCCCGCAACTGAAACCGCAACGGGCCGCCGGTCTTGATCGAAGACCGGCGGCTCGACGGTTGGGAAGGACCTGACAGATGACCAGTCCTCACGCTCTCAAGCGCGCAGAGCAGATCAAGCAGATCGCCGCCGAGATGCTCGAGCGGCGCATCAAGGACCCTCGGTTGGGTTTCGTGACGATCACCGACGTACGGCTCAGTCGTGACAATCGGGAGGCGATCCTCTTCTATACGGTGCTCGGCACCGACGAAGAGCGAACCGACTCGGCCGCGGCACTGGAGGCCGCCCGGGGCCAGATCCGTACGGCCGTGTCCAAACGGCTCGCCCTCAGGTTCGCGCCGACCATCGACTTCGTGCCCGATGCGATGCCCGAAACCAGCCAGCACATGGAAGAACTGCTGGCAGCGGCGAGAGCCTCGGACGCCGAAGTCGCTGCCCGCGCATCCGAAGCTCAGTACGCGGGCGAGGCCGATCCGTACAAGCAACCTCGCGAGGACGCCGAGGACGAGTGACGCAGACCTCAGTTGCCGCTGCCGACGACCGTCCCCCGCCGGGCGACTCCGGGCTGCTGATCGTCGACAAACCCCGCGGCTGGACCTCTCATCAGGTCGTCGGTCGGATCCGTCGATTGGCGGGGACGAAGAAGGTCGGTCACGCCGGCACCCTCGACCCGATGGCCACCGGGGTTCTGGTCGTCGGCGTGAATCGGGCGACCCGGCTGCTCGGGCATCTGACGCTCAAGGACAAGCGCTACCTGGCCACGATGCGGCTCGGGCAGGAGACCGTGACCGACGACGCCGAGGGCGACGTGACGGCGGCTCGAGGTGCCTCCGGCGTGTCGGAAGCCCAGATTCTCGCGGCCTGCGCCGATCAGGTCGGTGAGATCTGGCAGCGGCCGTCGTCGGTCTCGGCGGTCAAGGTCGGCGGTCGTCGCTCGTACGCACGAGTGCGGGCAGGCGAGCAGGTCGAGTTGGCGGCTCGTCCGGTGCACGTGTCGCGGCTCGACGTTCTGGAGGTACGGCAGGAGGTCACCGACGCGGGGCTCCCGGTCACCGACGTGGATCTGGACGTCGAGTGTTCCTCGGGTACCTACGTGCGCGCCCTCGCCCGTGACATCGGCGCAGCCCTGGGGTGTGGAGGCCACCTGACCGCGCTCCGCCGCACGAGGGTCGGCCCGTTCGACCTCGCCGGACCTCACCTCGGGCCGGATCTGGATCTCCCCGAGATTCCAGCTACCGCATGGATTTCGATGACCCACGCAGCTCGGCTCGCCTTTCCCTGCGTCGACGTCGACGCAGTGGCGGCAGACCACGTCGGTTTCGGGCGGGCACTGCCGCTGCAGCTCGACGGCCTGTCGGGTGTGATCGGACCGACGGGATCGCTTCTCGCCCTGTACCGTCCGGACGGGGATCGAGCCGTACCCGAAGCTGTGCTCGTGGACCCAGGAGAACGCATGAGACAAGGAGTCACCCGATGACGTACGGCGATCGGACCGTCGTGGCCATTGGGAACTTCGACGGGGTCCATCGAGGGCACGCCGAGGTTCTCGCACGAGCGCAGGCCGAAGCCCCCGGGCTGCCGCTGGTCGCGGTGACGTTCTGGCCGCATCCGGTCCAAGTACTGCGACCCGACCGTGCACCGGAACTCTTGTGCGATCTTCCAGAACGCATCGAGTTGCTCAAGGAAGCCGGCGCCCACGAGGTACGGGTGGTCGAGTTCACCTCACGGGTGGCGCAGTGGAGCCCCGCCGACTTCGTCGAGCGGGTCGTCGCGCCGCTGAATCCCGAAGTCGTCGTGGTGGGGGAGAACTTCACCTTCGGTCACAGGGCGCTCGGTACCGTCGAGACGTTGCGGGATCTCGGCGAAGGGCGCTTCCGGGTCGTCGGTCTGCCGCTGGTCTGCGATGCCGACGCGTTGTCGAGCAGCAGGGTCCGGACGGCCCTCGCGAGCGGTGACGTGGCGGCCGCCGCGTCGATCCTCGGCCGACCGTTCCGATACGCGGGGATCGTCGTCATGGGTGACCAGCGTGGCCGTACCCTCGGTTTCCCCACCGCGAACCTGACCGTACCGCCCGGCCATGCCTGCCCGTCCGACGGCGTGTACGCCGGGTGGGTGACCCGGACCGACGTCGCCGGAGCCGAACGCTGGGCCGCGGCGATCTCGGTCGGCACGAACCCGACGTTCGACGGTGCCGAGAGAAGGGTCGAGTCGTACGTGCTGGACCGCACCGACCTGGAGTTGTACGGCGTACCCATCGCCGTGGACTTCGTCGCCCGCTTGCGCGGGCAGGTCCGCTTCGATTCCCTCGATGCGCTCGTCGGCCAGATGGCCGCCGACGTGAACGCTACGAGAAAGGCGTTGGGGTTGCCCCAGCCCTGACGGTGATCGTCCGAGGACTACTGAAAGCGCAGTTGCTTGCGATAGATGGCGTCGTGAAACGTGACGGTACCGACGCCCTCTTCGGAGTTCTCGATCGTGACGAAGCGGTGGTTGCCGGTCGGCTCGAAGCCGAGTGACAAGTAGAGCGGGATCGCCTGGTAATTGTCGGGATCGACCCCGAGGAAGAGTTCCTCGTAGCCCAACGCGCGGGCGTGGTCCTCGCAGTACTGGTCGAGCGCCCGGCCAATTCCCTGGCGTCGAGCATCGGGGTAGACGTACATGTTCCGCAGCTCAGGCTGCATCGGTCCGTCGGACAGATCGAGCATCACCGTACCCATGGGGACGTCGTCACGCAGCGCGACCACGTACAGCACCTCGCCCGACCCTGCCTCGGTGAAACGCGAGTCGCTGACGTACTGACTGTCGTTGCGGCGTTCCTTGGAACGCAGCGCCGGCAGGTCTTCGACGGTGACGAGGCGGACGACGACGGTGGGGGTCTGGCTCATGCGTACCTCCTGGATGACTCGTACGGACGAAAGCTAACCGATCGTCCCCAACGAGGAATCACGGCTTCTCAGCCGTGGACGAACCGGCTAGTCGGCGATTTCGGGGCATCGCGAGACGACTGGTAGCCTAGTCGGGCCGTTAGATCGGCCGCGACCACCCAAGCGCCCCGACCGCACCGAGCAACCGGGGCGTCGCGCAACGGGACACCGAGAGGAGTAGCACGTCGATGGACGCTGCCACGAAGAAGAAGATTATCGAAGACTACGCGACTGCCCCTGGCGACACCGGTTCGCCCGACGTCCAGATCGCGCTGCTCACCAAGCGGATCTCGCACCTGACCGAGCACCTCAAGGCTCACAAGGGCGACCATCACAGCCGCCGCGGCCTCATGCTCATGGTCGGCCAGCGGCGCCGTCTGCTCAACTACGTCGCCAAGAACGACATCGAGCATTACCGCCGCTTGATCGAGCGCCTCGGCCTGCGTCGGTGAACAACCCGGGCCCGTCCCCGCGGGGCGGGCCCGACGTCTGCCAACCCAGCCGTACCCACCACAACTGAACACACCATCACCATTGCGAGCCGCCCGGTACCGACGCCTACGACGGTCCTCGGTAGTGGATTTCGGGTTGAGACTCACCCCGCGATCCTCGATCGAAGACCGGTTCCGACGGCCGGGCAGGGGTACGGCCCCGCCGCGTCGCTCGCGCAACCGAAAGGAGACCCCATGGAGGGTCCTGATTTGCGTTTCACCGAAGCCGTCCTCGACAACGGGTCGTACGGCAAGCACGTCGTACGGTTCGAGTCGGGCCTGCTGGCCCGCCAGGCCGACGGCTGCGCCTCGGTCTACCTCGACGGCGACACCATGGTGCTCGCCGCTACGACGGCCGCCAACAACCCGCGGGACGCGATCGACTTCTTCCCACTGACGGTCGACGTCGAAGAACGCATGTACGCGGCCGGCCGCATCCCGGGCTCGTTCTTCCGCCGCGAAGGGCGTCCCTCGGAGGGTGCGATCCTGGCCGCTCGACTCATCGATCGTCCGCTGCGTCCGTGCTTCACCAAGGGTCTGCGCAACGAGGTCCAGGTCGTGGCCACGGTCATGGCGCTCAACCCCGACGTGTTGTACGACGTCGTGGCCATCAACGCCGCCTCCGCGTCGACGACGCTCGCGGGCCTGCCGTTCACCGGCCCGATCGGCGGCGTCCGGGTGGCGCTGATCGGTTCGACCTGGGTGGCCTTCCCGACCGTCAAGCAGTTGGAAGACGCCACCTTCGACATGGTCGTGGCCGGCCGTGTGCTGCCCGACGGTGACGTCGCGATCATGATGGTCGAGGCCGAGTCGACCGAGTCCACGTGGGATCTGGTCCGCTCCGGTCGTACGGCTCCCACCGAAGAGATCGTGGGCGCCGGCCTCGAGGAGTCGAAGAAGTTCATCAAGGCGCTGTGCGATGCCCAGGCTGAGTTGGCTGCCCAGTTCCCGAAGGCCGTCAAGACGTTCCCGGTGTTCCCTGACTACGAGCCCGACGTGTACGACGCTGTCGCCGCCACTGCGACCGACCGGGTCAAGGTGGTCCAGGCCATCGCGGGCAAGCAGGAGCGCGAGACGTCGACCGAAGAGCTGCTCGCCTCGGTGAAGGGCGAGCTTTCCGAGCGTTTCGCCGGCCGTGAGAAGGAGATCGTCGGGGCTTTCCGCGCGGTCACCAAGAAGGTCGTGCGTCACCGGACCCTGACCGAGAAGGTGCGCATCGATGGCCGGGGCGTTCGCGACATCCGCACGCTGTCCTGCGAGGTGGGCGTGCTTCCGCGCGTGCACGGCTCGGCGCTGTTCATGCGCGGTGAGACCCAGATCCTCGGTGTGAGCACGCTCAACATGCTCGACATGGAGCAGAAGCTGGACACGTTGGCGCCCGAGACCACCAAGCGCTACATGCACAACTACAACTTCCCGCCCTACTCGACCGGCGAGACCGGCCGGGTCGGTTCGCCGAAGCGGCGGGAGATCGGTCACGGGGCGCTCGCGGAGCGGGCCCTGGTGCCGGTGCTGCCGAAGCGTGAGGAGTTCCCGTACGCGATCCGTCAGGTCTCCGAGGCCCTCGGCTCCAACGGGTCCACGTCGATGGGTTCGGTGTGTGCGTCGACGCTGTCCCTGCTCAACGCCGGTGTCCCGCTGAAGGCGCCGGTGGCGGGCATCGCGATGGGCCTGATGAGCGAGACGATCGACGGCCAGACGTCCTACGTGGCGTTGACCGACATCCTGGGCGCCGAGGACGCGCTCGGCGACATGGACTTCAAGGTCGCCGGCACGAGGGATTTCGTGACCGCGCTGCAACTCGACACCAAGCTCACAGGCATTCCGGCCGACGTGCTGGCTGGAGCCCTGCTGCAGGCGCGTGAGGCGCGCCTCACGCTGCTCGACGTGATGAACGAAGCGATCGACGTGCCCGACGAGATGAGCCCGTTTGCACCGCGCATCATCACCGTGAAGATCCCGGTCGACAAGATCGGCGAAGTGATCGGTCCCAAGGGCAAGGTCATCAACCAGATCCAGGACGACACAGGTGCGAACCTGTCGATCGAGGACGACGGCACCGTCTACATCGGCGCCGACAACGGCGAAGCGGCCGAGGCCGCGCGCGCCATGGTCAACGCGATCGCCAATCCGCAGATGCCTGAGAAGGGCGAGCGTTACCTGGGTACGGTCGTCAAGCTGACCTCGTTCGGCGCGTTCGTGTCGTTGTTGCCGGGCAAGGACGGTCTGCTGCACGTGTCCAAGTTGCGTCCTCTGGCTGGCGGCGCGCGGGTCGAGAACGTCGAAGACGTCCTGTCCGTGGGCCAGAAGCTCCAGGTGGAGATCTCCGACATTGACGACCGGGGCAAGTTGTCCCTGGTGCCGGTCGTCGAGACCGCCGAGACGAAGTAGCCCTACGCCGAAGGCCGTCCCATCCACCGATGGGGCGGCCTTCGGCATGCGCGGGTACGGCGAGACCGCACCTTCTGCCGTACCCAAGCTCGCTACTGTGGGCGGCGATGAAACCCTTTCTGCTGCTGGCGACTCGTGCCGAGGACCGAGCCGCCGACGACGAGTACGGCGCGTTCTGCGCGTTTGCCGGTCTGGCCCCTCGGCAGTTGGTCAGGCACCGCCTGGAGCGCGACCCCCTGGGTGACGTCGATCTCGACGCCTGGAGCGGGATCATCGTGGGTGGCAGTCCGTACAACGCCTCGGATGCGTTCGACCGCAAGAGTGGTCAGCAGCAACGAGCCGAAGCAGAGATGGCGCGGTTGCTGGATCGGGTCGTGGCGGCCGACTTCCCGTTTCTCGGTGCCTGTTACGGAGTGGGCACGCTGGGGGTCCACCAGGGTGCGGTGGTCGATGCGACATACGCCGAACCGGTCGGACCGGCCCTGATCACCGTGACCGACGCCGGCCGATCCGACCCGCTCTTGGCGGGCCTGCCGGATTCCTTCTGGGCCCTCGTGGGTCACAAGGAGGCGATCAGTGTGCTCCCGGGCCACGCGGTGCTCCTGGCCACGGGGGAGAGCTGTCCGGTGCAGATGTTCCGCGTCGGTCGCAACGTCTACGCGACCCAGTTCCATCCCGAACTCGACGCCGACGGTTTGGCGACCAGGATCGACGTGTACGTCAACCACGGCTACTTCCGACCGCACGAGGCGGAGGCCCTCAAGGAGGCCGGCCGGAGCGCTGACATCAGCCACGCGCCGCAGGTGCTGCGCACCTTCGTCGAGACGTACGGCCGCGACTGATCTCGCCCGCGGAAACCGTTGGCACTCGGCGCGGAGCCGTGGTCGCCGTCGCGGGCGTTCCCGTAAGCTGTGGCAGAACTTTCTCGTTCCTCAGGAGGCCCCCATGCGCGTCGCAGTGTTCGGAGTCAATGGCCGGATGGGTGGGGAGGTCTGTCGGGCGGTCACGATGAGCCCGGATCTCGACCTGGTCGCCGGCCTCGATGTCGGAGACAACTTCAACGAGGCGCGCAAGGCGCAGGTCGTTGTGGACTTCACGCATCCCTCGGCCGTGATGGACAACCTCAAGTGGTGTATCGACCACGGTCTCCATACCGTCGTCGGCACGACCGGTTTCGACAAGGCTCGGTACGACCAGGTGCGCGAGTGGCTCGGTGACGACCCCAAGGTCGGCGTGCTGGTGGCGGCCAATTTCTCGATCGGCGCGGTGCTGATGATGCATTTCTCACGGCTTGCCGCCAAGCACTACGAGAGCGTCGAGATCATCGAACTCCACCATCCAACCAAGGCGGACGCGCCGTCGGGTACGGCGGTCACGACCGCAGAAATGATTGCCCAGGTACGGGCAGACGCCGGCCTGGGCCCGGTGCCGGACGCCACAGTGCAGGAGGTCCCGGGGGCCCGCGGCGCCGTCATCGAGGGCGTTCACGTGCACGGCGTCAGGCTGGGTGGTCTGCTGGCCCACCAGGAAGTCCTCTTCGGCACCAAGGGTGAGACCCTCACCATCCGGCACGACTCGATGGACCGAGAGTCGTTCATGCCGGGCGTGGTCAGCGCGATCCGGTGGGTTCCTACCCACCCGGGGCTCACGATCGGAATCGGCCCGCTGCTCGGTCTGGAGGACTGATTGGCTCGTCGACGTGGCGCCGGCGCCGTGGTGGCGCTCGTCGTCGCGATCGTCATCGTCGCAGCCGCGGTGGTCGGCGGTAACACCGTCGGCAAGCAATACGCCGAGAAGCAGACCGCTGTCACCATCCAGACTCGGGCGAATCTGGCCCTCCCGCCGACCGTCACGATCTCGGATTCGATGTTCAGTTGGTCGGTGCTGCGCCAACGTTTCGACCAGGTTCACGTGGTGATTCCGGCGCTCCCGGTGAAGGTGTTGGACACCTATCTCAGGCCGGCCATCGACGTCACCCTGACCGACGTGGTTGCCAGCGATATGTTCTCCACGTACGTAGCAGGCCACTTGGAGGGCACCGCCACCTTGCCGTACGACCAACTCGGTTCACTGGCCGGCAACGTCTCGATCACCCCCGTCGGCACGGACAAGATCTCGGCTCAGATCACGGTGCCGGTGGCCGGAACCCAGATCCACGGGGTCGTGACGGCGGTTCCCTCGATCGACTCGTCGGGTCGCCTGACCTTCACGAGTCCGACTTTGTCGGTGGCGGGCATCACGATCCCGCCCGCGGTCGTGGCATCGGTCCTGACCGGCGTGCTCCAGCCCATCGACCTCCCTTTGCCGGGCGGGATCAAGGCGACGAGCGCGTCCGTCACTCAGAACGGGCTGATGGTCGGTATTCGCGGCGACGACGTCAACGTCACGCGTTTGATCTAGCCGGGCCTCCCGTCTAGCCGTGCGTCCCGCTCGGCCGATGTGAGGCGGTCGAGCTGATGTCGGCGTGCAGCCGTACCAACTTCACGCGATGCGACCCGTCCTCGGTGCCGACCTCGACGTGACCGCCGTCCGGGCCGAATCCGAGATCCACGAGCCAGGACCGAAGATCGTCGTGGGTCGTGGGCAGCCACCACGTGACCCGGTCGAACCCGTCGGCGCGCAGGGTGTCGACGGCAGCCTGAACGAGCCTGCTTCCGTGCCCACGACCGCGGGCCGGAGGGGAGACGAGAAACTCGGCGATCTGACCGTCGGTCGTCGCTGCGT
>JBDHZQ010000096.1:0-9648 GCA_039811945.1 Propionibacteriaceae bacterium | reverse complement strand
CGCCGGCGGCAGGTTCGTCGTGGAGGGACGGGACATCACGACCGTCGTGGCGCCGGATGCTGCAGTCAGGGTGCTGCTGGTTGCCGACCCGGCGAGGCGAATGGCGCGTCGAGGCGCCGAACTGGGGTCGCAGATCGATGCCGACACGCTGCGAGATCAGGTCCTCCGCCGGGACGCCGACGACTCGGCCCTGGTGAACTTCACCGTCGCCGCACCCGGCGTCGTGGTCGTCGACTCGACGCTCGCGACGGTCGACGAGGTCGTCGGTCAGATCGTGGCGCTGGCCGAAGCCGCCGGCTTGCGCTGACACCTCACCAGCGAGGCCTCGATAGCATGGGCCGTTCGACGCATACGACGAGGAGGACCGGTGTCGCAAACCCAAAGGCCCGTGGTGGCCGTGGTCGGGCGGCCGAACGTCGGCAAGTCCACTCTGGTCAACCGGATTCTCGGTCGTCGTGAGGCGGTCGTCCAAGACGTTCCTGGGGTGACGCGGGATCGGGTGTCGTACGACGCCGAGTGGGCCGGCCGCGAGTTCGTCGTCGTCGACACCGGCGGGTGGGTGCCCGAAGCTCAGGGGATGGCGGCGCAGATCGCCGAACAGGCTGAGCTGGCGATAGCGGCGGCCGATGCGGTCGTGTTCGTGGTCGACGCGACGGTCGGCACGACCGACTCCGACGAGGCCGTCGTCAAGGTGCTGCGTCGTTCCAGGAAGCCGGTGATCCTGGCCGCGAACAAGGTCGACGACCCGCGGACCGAGGCCGAGGCCGCGGCCATGTGGAACCTCGGCCTGGGGGAGCCGTACGCAGTCTCGGCCCTTCACGGGCGTGGAGCAGGCGACCTGCTCGACGCGATCCTGGCCGCGATCCCCGACGCGCCGGCCGAGACGTTCGACCAGATCACCGGACCTCACCGCGTGGCGATCGTCGGGCGTCCGAACGCCGGCAAGTCGTCGCTGCTGAACAAGCTGGCCGGGCAGCAGCGGTCGGTGGTCGACGACGTGGCGGGTACGACGGTCGACCCGGTCGACGAGCTCGTGGACCTGGGGGGCACGACGTACCAGTTCGTCGACACCGCCGGGATCCGGCGGCGGGTCAAAGAGGCGAGCGGGCACGAGTACTACGCGTTCCTGCGCACCCAGTCGGCCATCGAACGGGCCGAGGTGTGCGTCGTCGTGATCGACGCTTCGGAGCCGATTACCGAACAGGACATGAGAATTCTGGACCTGGTCGAAGAGGCGGGGCGAGCTTTGGTCATCGCCTACAACAAGTGGGACCTGACCGACGACGAACGTCGCCGCTATCTCGACCGCGAGATCGAACGCGACCTCGGTCACGTGTCCTGGGCGCCGACGGTCAACATCTCGGCGCTGACCGGGCGCAGTGTTCATCGCCTCGGGCAGGCTATCGCCCAGGCCCTCGAAGGCTGGGAAACCCGTGTGTCGACGGGCAAGTTGAACGCATTCCTCGGCCGGATCGCAGCGGCCCATCCGCATCCCGTTCGTGGCGGCAAGCAGGCGAGGATCCTGTTCGGCACGCAAGCCCAGACGTGCCCGCCGACCTTCGCCCTGTTCACGACCGGCCCGCTGGATCCGCCGTACGTCAGATTCGTCGAGCGCCGGTTGCGTGAGGACTTCGGCTTCCGAGGATCCCCCGTACACGTCGAGGTGCGGCCCCGGGAGAAGCGCTCCCGCTGACAACGCATGACCAGGGTCACGACTTTGGTGCGTGAGCAGGATCGGCACACCCACTCCCGGTTAGCGTGTTCGTCGTCTCTTCCTTGCCAACCCCGAAAGGAGACGACGTGACAGTCGCGCCGACTTCCCCACCCCAGCCCTCCCGTACGGCCGGGTCACCGATCTCGTGCACAGACCTGACCAAGTCGTACGCGGCGGGCTCGCGCACGATCGAGATTCTCCACGGCATCACCTTGAGCGTGGCCGAGGGCGAGATGTGCGCGGTGATGGGGCCGTCCGGGTCGGGAAAGTCGACGCTGCTTTATTGCCTGGCCGGGCTCGAGTTGCCCACCAGGGGCACGGTGACGATGCTCGGCCGCGACACGGCATCGCTGTCGAGAGCAGACCTCGCCCGGCTACGGCGCGCCGACGTCGGCTTCGTGTTCCAGTCGTACAACCTGATCCCGTCGTTGTCGGCGTACGAGAACGTTGCTCTGCCGACTCGACTCGACCGTCGAACGCCCTCCCACGACCTGATCATCGAGACCCTGACCGAGCTTGGGATCGGCGAGCAGGCCAACTCCCGGCCACCGCAACTGTCGGGCGGGGAGCAACAGCGGGTCGCGTTGGCTCGGGTCCTCGTGCAGCAGCCCCGCCTCGTCTTCGCCGACGAACCCACCGGTGCGCTGGACACCGCGACCGGGCAGTTCGTGCTCGGCGAACTGGTCGCCATAGCGCACGAGGCGGGACGCTGCGTACTCACGGTCACTCACGACCCGCACGTGGCCGCGTTCTGCGACCGCGTCGTGGTGTTGCGCGACGGGCTCCTGGTCGACGAGTTGCGTGCACCCAAGGCCGACCAGGTCACCGCTGTCCTTGCGGGTCTGAGCCGAGATGCCGAGCGATGAGGTACCTGCAGATCGCGGAACTGCGGAGCTCGGGGCGGGCTTGGTTGAGCGTGTCCTTGGCCTTCGTGATCACGAACTTCGCCTTGGCCTTGTCGTTGCTGGCCTGGGACTCCGGACTGAAGGCCGTCGCGCGCGGTGACATGACCACGTCCGAATCCCTCGGCACCAACTTCATCTTCCTGACCAACGCCATCCTGTGTGCGTTGGTCGCCCTGCCGGTGTTGGCATCGGCCGCCGAACTCGTCGTGGCGTCTCGCCGGGCATCGATCGCGCGGCTCGCCCTGGCGGGCGCGTCGCCCGCGGCGATCATCGGCACGCTGATGGGCCAACTGGTGGCCGTCTCGGTCGCCGCTGCGGTGATCGGTGACACCGTGGCGGTGGCGCTGCTCGGCCCGGCGATGAACTGGGTGATCCTGAGTCGGTCGAGCCAGGGCGACACCGTCGGTGGGCTGAGCCCGGTGATCTCGGTGGTGCCATTGCTGATCGCGACCGCATTGACCGTTGTCGTGGCGGTCTTGGGCGGCTATCGGGTCGCGAGCCGGGCTGCCACCATCCCGGCGGTCGAGGCACTGCGCGAGGCCGCCGCGGAGCCGCCCCTACGTACCTCGCGCGGCCGGCTGGTCGGGAGCATCGTGGTCGGCGTCCTCGCCGTGCTGTTCTCGGCCGGAAGCCTCTACCTGATGGGTACCAACGACCTGCAGAAGGGCGACCAGGTGGTGCAAGGGGGACTCATGGTGATGGCTCTCACCGGCATCGCTTTGTGGTTGTCGGCCCCCTTCCTCGTGGGCCACGTCACCCGTGCGTGGACTTCCCTCGTCCGTTCCAAGTCAGCCGCGTGGCAGCTGGCGACCCGCACCGTGGTCACTCGCAACGTACGGATGAGCCGGTCGGTGACTCCAGTCATGATGACCGTCGGGATCTTGCTCAGCATGTTGGTGCTCGGCGCGTCCATGGCCGAGCTGATCAGGCAGATGTACGGCGAGGAGCAGATGGCCGGCGGCTCGCTGGGCGCGCTGCTCATGGTCCTCGGCCTGACGCTGCTCGTTTCCCTCTCCGGCGCAGTAGGAAACCTCGTCATGATGGCCCGGCAGCGTGACGCCGAGGTCGCCCTCGTCGGGATCAGCGGCGCCACTCCCGGACAGCAAACGAGCCTCTTGGTGCTCGAAGGCGGCATCGTGGCGGTCTCAGGCATCTTGATGGGGCTGGTGATGGTCGTGACGTCGAGTGCCTACGTGTACGTCGGTCTCGTCCTGTACGCCCCGATTGCCTTGGTTCGTGTGCCGTGGTTCGAGATGGGCGTGGTCATGTTGGCGTGCGTGCTGCTGTGCGTCCTGACCACGACTCTGCCGTCGTTGCCGTCACTGAGGCAGCCACCGCAGAAGGTCGTGGCCCGGCTCATTGCCGACTAGTCGAGTTCCAGCACGACCGGTCCGGGTCGATCGGGCGCGAGGTCGACCTCGTACGAGTCGTTCCCGAGTGGGCGTACGTGGCCCCAGTCGGGTGTGAGCAGGCGCGGTTCGTGGCCGAGCGGAACCACGACGGTAGGGGCGTCGTCGCTGTCGACGAAGTAGCGGGTGCCCGTCGGTGTCCTGCCAACTCTCACCCAGGCGGCCGGCACGTCCACCTCGACCTCTTCACCGATGCCCTGCAAAGTTCCGGCCGCCGGGCCCATCCACCGTCCCATGGCAGCCAGCGTCTCGGCTTGCCATGACGGAAGAGTGCCGTCGGCCTTCGGACCGACCCCGATCAGCAACCGACCTCCCCGGACCACCACGTCGACCAGATGACGAATCACCTGAGAACCTGACAGCGCGTGCGCCGGTCCTTCGACCTGGTTGTATCCGAACGACAACCCGAGCCCGCGGCAGTTCTCCCAGACCGGCTCGTTCTCCAGATCGAGGCCGTGCTGGTACTCGCTGGTCACGAAGTCGTGGTGCGGCACCTGCCACCGATCGTTGACCAGACCGTCGGGTACGGCGTCGTAGTAGTCGGCGAACATCCGGCCGATCCCGTGCTCGTCGAAGTTCTTGCCCGCGTCGGGCCACTCGATGTCGTTCCACAACACGTCAGGGTGGTAGCGGTCGACCAGGTCTCGCACGTGGGCTTCGGCGTACGCGGCGTACTCGGCGTCCACGGGCCGATCGGTGATGATAAGGAGCTCGTGAGGCGGGAACGGCCGTACGTGCCAGTCGAGACCGCCCGAATAGTAGGCCCCGAACCGGACTCCGGCCCGCCGACAGGCTTGGGCGTACGCCTCCACGAGATCCCGGTGCGGGCCGCGGCGGACCGTATTGCGGTCGCCTGTCCCGGCGGCGTCCCAGAGCGTGACGCCGTCATGATGTTTGGTCGTGAGCACGAGGTAGTCGGCGCCCGACTCGCGGACCTGCCGTACCACGTCGTCGGGATCGAAGTTCTCGGCCTGCCATTGGTCGAGGAAGTCGTCGTAAGGGGCGCCGCCGTACACCTGCTGATGGTGCCGCTGGGCTGGCGAACCGTCGAGCCGGATCGTGTTGAAATACCATTCGGCGTACGGATTGTGGGTGAACCATTCGCGGCTGGAGATCGTGCCGAGTTCGCCGGTCGGCTCGGCCCACGCCGGAACGGAGTACGGCCCCCAGTGCACGAAGATGCCCAGCTTCGCGCGGGTGAACCAGTCCGGGGTGGGCCGCTCGAGGGCGGCCCACGCACTGGTCTGGACAGACGAATCAGCGACCACCGAATCCTCCGAGATTGATGCCCCTGGCGAGTTGCTTCTGCATCACGATGACGATGACCAGGCTGGCCACGACGGAGATCGTCGAGGCCGCCATGAGCCCGCCCCACTCCGTGCCACGTTCACCGGAGAACATCGACAGACCGATCTGCAACGGCGCCTTGTTGGGGTCGTTGATGATGATCAGCGGCCAGAGGAAAGCATTCCAATAGTCGATGAACACGAACGCCGCGACCACTGCGATCGGTCCGCGGATCAGAGGAACGATGACGTTCCACAACAGGCGGAGCTGGCCGGCACCGTCGATCCGGGCCGCTTCCTCGTAATCCGGGGGCAAGGACAGGAGGAATTGACGCAGCATGAAGGTACCGAAGGCCCCGAATGCGAACGGCAGGATGATGGCCGGGTACGTGTCGGCGAGATTCAGGCCCGAGGCGCCGATGTACAGCGGGATGACCAACACCTCCAACGGCAGCACCAAGGTCGCGATGAAGATCGCGAACAGCTGGTTGCGGCCCTTGAAGTGAAGGCGAGAGAAGGCGTACGCATTGAGCACCGACACCGTGACGGCAATCAACGAGCCGACGCCCGCGATGAAGAACGTGTTGACCAGGATCCGCCCGAAGGGGATCGCGGTGAACGCCGCAGCGTAGTTGGACCATTCGACCGAGGAGCCGAACGGATCCGCGCCTGAGGAGAGCACTTCGTTGCTCGGCTTGAGCGAGCTGAACACCATCCAGATGAACGGCATGAAGAAGATCAGGCCGACGAGAGCCAACAGGATCTTGGAGATGATCGTGCCGAGGTGGGTTTGCGTTCTAGGCATCGTATTCCACCCACTTCTTCTGGCCGACGAACTGCAGTGCCGTGACGAGCATCACGATCACGAACAACACCCAGGCCAGGGCGGAGGCGAAACCGAGTTGGTCGTACGAGAAGCCGCTGCGGTACAGGTAGAGCACCAGGGTGTTCGTCGCGTCGCCGGGTCCTCCCTTGGTCAGCATGTACGGCTGGGTGAAGACCTTGAACGAACTGATGACGGTCATGATCGTGCAGAAGAACAGCGACGGACTGAGCAGGGGGAACACCACGCGCCAGAAGCGGCTCCAGGCCGTCGTCCCGTCGATCCGGGATGCCTCGAGCACGGACGGATTGATGTTGTTCAGGCCTGCACCGAGCACGACGATGTTGTAGCCGATCCCTTGCCACAGTGACATCAGGATCAGGGAGACCATGGCCCAGACTGGGGTGCCAAGCCACGACGGCCCTTCCAGGCCGACCTTGCCGAGAAGCCCGTTGAGCACGCCACGATCGTCGAGGATCACCCGCCAGACCAGCGTGTTGGCGACCATCGGGGTGACGACGGGGATGAAGAACAGCACCCGAAAGAACGGGGCCCAGTCCGGCAAGCTTTGCAGCCAGACCGCGACCGCCGTCGACAAGATGAGGTTGAACAGGGTGTAGCCGATCGCGAAGACCGCTGTATTGAACAGGATCTGGGGAAAGGCTGGGTCGCGTCCGTCGAAGAGGCGCAGGTAGTTGTCAGCGCCCACGAACTCGGGGTCGCCGTACAGCGGCCATTTGTACAGGCTGATGACGATCGAGGCGACGAGAGGGATGACGACGAAGATGACGAACCCGGCCATGCCGGGCGCCAAGTGGAAGAAGGCCAGCAAGCGCTCGTTGACGCCTGGCTTGCTGGCCTTCTTCACCTTCGTCACAGTCGTCGCGGTCGAGGTGACCGTGCTCATGTGACGCTCCTAGGGGTTAACCGGCAGATTTCTGGATCGTTCCGAGGATGTCCGCGGCGGTCTTGGTGCCACGAGTTCCATCAGGGGAGTACTGCGTGTAGAGAGTCGAGACCTGGTTCCAGGTCGAGGTGGTCTCCAGGGCGATGCCGTCCTTGAGAAGGGCCTTCATCACGTCCACGTCGTGAGCGGGCTTACCCTTGGCCCAGCCTGCCATCGACGACTCGATCGAGGGCACGGTGCCGCGATGCTCACCCACATAGGCGATGACGTCGGGCGTCGTGATCTTCATGATGTTGGCGAAGGCGGCCTTCTTGTCGGGGCACTTGGCGGAGATGCCGAAGCCCGACCCTTGGATCATGCCGACGGGCTTGCCGGTCTTGGACGGGATGACGGCGACGCCCACTTCGGCGTTGTCCTTCATCTTCTCGCGAATCGAGGTGTAGAACCACGGCCCGTCGACGATCATGGCGACCTTGCCGGCCTGGAAGCCCTGCATGGGTACGTCGGTGGTGTCGGCGGGGTTCGGTGCGTTGGCGACCTTCTCCTTGACCACAAGGTCGTAGACCCACTGGATGTCGGCCACGAAGGCCGGATCGGTGAGCGCCAGCTTGCCGTCCTTCGTGGGCGCATGGCCGTTGGCGAACGCCATCGGGAAGGCCGGATAGCCGAGATCAGGAGCGATCGCGAAGCCCATGACGCCGTCCTTGGTCAGCTTCTTCGCATCGGCGATGAACTGGTCGGCCGTGTAGCTGAGGCTGGGGTCAGCGACACCGTTGGCGGCGAACATCGTCTTGTTGTAGTAGAGGACCATCGGCTCGGCGTCGTAGGGAATCGCCCGGGTCTTGCCGTCGATCGTCATCGCCTTCATCATGCTGGAGTTGTACTGCGTGAGGTCGACGCCTGCTTCCTTGGCGAGGTCGTCGAGCGGCGAGAGCAGATCCTTGAGTTCCTGCGCCCGGGCTGCCTGCGTCGTGATGATGCAGGGGGCGTCGTTGGAGTTCATACGGGTCTTGACCTTGGTCCAGTAGTCCTGGAACGAAGGACCATCGAGTGTCAGGTTGAAGTTGGGATCCTTCACCTTGGCTCCGTCGATGAACGACTGCCACTGCTGCCGGTCGCCGTCGCTCGAGATCCAGGTGTACATCTGGCTGGCTTGGGCCGATGCCGCACCTCCGCTGGATCCGCCGGTCGACGAACCTGAGCTGCCACAGGCGGCGAGGCCGAGTGTCAGGGCCGCGCTCAGGAGCACGGCCAGGGGCTTTGAGAACGTCATTCGTGTCTCCTTCGACACTATGGAATGGTCGTGCCCTCCAGAGCGTGCGCTGGTCGCGGACCTCCTCGTGGCAGTCGCACGCTAACACCGATCTGGAATCGATCTCAAGACTTTGTCAGGACATTTCCGTTTCTTGTCGTGAGTACCGAGCGAGCATGATCGGCGGGCTCACAGTTCGAACGTTCCAACGGTGGGGCAGGTCACGATGGGGACAGACTGAGCGGGTGACCACGGACGACATCTGGCCGCGGTGCGGGGTGGCTGCGAGGTTTCGCTTGCTCCGCTCTTTCGAGCCCGTCGTTCGGGTGTCTATGTGCTCGAGTTCGCCGACGGCGAGTTCGAAATCGGGAAGACCACACTCAGCGGGGTTGCGTCCTCGTAATCGAACCTCTATACTATTTGTATGACAGCCATCACCCCCATGGCGGTCGTCACCGACGACTCGACCGTTGTTGTTTCTGGTTCACCGCCTGCTTGGTCCGAGACCGCGTCACCGTCTGTGTCCGTCTCCGAGTCGCAGTCGTGTCTGGTGCGGTCGTTGGTGGGGGTGCGGCACGCGTGTGCGGTGGCCCGGCTGACCGACGACCGTGCCGATGCCGCCGGGTCGGTGGTGTGGGAGGCGGAGTTGGTGGCGATCATCGCCGAGGCGGAGAATCTGAAACACGCGCTGGCGGGGTTACAGGCCCGGGCCACCGACGAACTCCGCCAGGCCCGGACTGCGGCCGCTGGTCCGGGCCGGCGGGCTCAAGACCAGGCGATCCAGTCGGTCGCCGCGGAAGTCGGTCTGGCCCGTCGGGTGTCGCCGTGGTGGGGCGGCCAGTACGTTGCCGCCGCCCGGCTGCTGCCCCGGGAACTGCCCCACACCTGGGGGCTGCTGCTCACCGGCCAGATCAGCGAAACCATGGCCCGGGGGTTGATCGCCGAAACCGGGTGCCTGACAGCCGAGGATCGGGCCGAGGTGGACCGCCGGCTCGGACCGCACCTGCCCGGGCTGACCGTCCGGCAAGCCTGTGGCCGGGCCCGGCGGATCGCCGCTGAGTTGGACAACGCCGCCGTCGCCACCCGGCACTCCACGGCGGTGAAGGGTCGGCGGGTGACGGTCCGGCCCGCGCCGGATCAGATGGCCTACCTGACGGTGCTCGGCCCGATGGCCGACGTGATCGGCGCCTACGCGGCGATCACCGCGCACGCGACCACGATCGCGTGCGCCGAACGCGCGAGTTTCGACCCCGACGCGGTCGATCCGGACACTGGGGAACTGGCGATGGAGCCCCGGACCGCCGCTCAGGTCGCCGCCGACACCGCCCTGGAACTCCTCTCCGGCCGCAACA
>JBDHZQ010000095.1:0-9716 GCA_039811945.1 Propionibacteriaceae bacterium | reverse complement strand
CGTGACCCTCGCCGTCAGCGACCATCCCCCGACCGGCGTTCTGTGGCCGTTAGGCGTCGAACTCTTCGTCATCGTCTTCTGGGTCACCTGGGCCTGCGCCGCGATCGGTTTGCTGTTGTCGGCCCTGGTGACGACCTCCGAACAGGTCATGCCGCTCATGGTCGTCGTGCTGATGGCTCAGTTGGTGCTCTGCGGCGGAGTCCTGGACGTGACCGGCGCCGGAGTCAACCAGGCCTCCTGGGCGACGCCTTCGCGGTGGGGCCTCGCCGCCGGCGCGACGTCGCTCGATTTCAACCGCATCATCACCTGCCACGGGCAGCAGATGAGCAGCGACAAGGCCGACGAGGAGATCAACAAGCAGGCCAAGGAAGCGACCGACAAGGCGAACCAGGAGGCTGCCGATGCGGCCAAGAAGCAGGGCCTCCCTGCTCCGGAGCCTAAGGTTGCCGACGTACGGCACACCGTGGTCGACTGCGCGACCATCGAGGACACCGACCCGTTGTGGGCCCACAATGCGACCCGTTGGTTCCTCAGCGTCGGGATGCTGATCCTGTTGTTCGGCCTCAGCTCGGCGGGGACGTACCTCGTGCTGCGCCGTCAGATCCGCTGACCAGACAGCCGGTGCGGGTACGGCGGGACCTCACCGACTCGTCGGCCGCCCGCCGGGAGCACCACCGCTGGTCGGCGTCGTACGCGTGTCGACACCCACGGTCAGAACGGCGGTGTACCCAGCCGACGTCGAACCGGTCAGCGTCGCCAGTTGGGTCCGACCGCTGTCGTCGCCGAACACGTTGTCCGTCGCCAGCGAGACCTGGGCGAGGTTGGGGCCGGAGGACTCGTAGCCGGTCGTGCCGTACACGGCCTGGCACTCGGCCTGCGGTAGCGCCACCTGCGAGGTGGAGACGGCCTTGGTCGCGTCGATGATCGACGCCACGTCCGGGTACACCTCGAAATGGATGTGCGGCCAACGGCCCGAGTAGCAGCCGGGGAAGATGCTGGTGAACGTCACCGTGCCGTCGGCTCCGGCGACCTGGACCCCGCGCAGGTAGTTCTCCTGGGTGATGCCCGAGGAGTACATCGAATAGCGGCCCTGCTGGTCGCAGTGCCAGGCATAGACCGCGGCACCCGCGTACGGGACGTTGCCCTGCGCCATGTTCACGAGCTTGAGCGTGAGCGTCATGCCCACTCCGGCAGCCGTCGCGGTCGAGGTACCGAACGACGAGCGGATGTCCTGGCGCACGATGCCTGCCTGCTCCAGCACGTCAGGACCGTTCGATCCGTCTCCTGGGTACGGCCCAGCGGTCTCGTCCGGGATTTCGGTCAGGGTGCCGCTCGATGCCGCGGTCGCCGAGGAAGCGGCCTGACTGGCCGCGGTCGACGTCGTACCCGCCGAGGCTGCGCTCGAAACAGCGGCCGAAGCGCATCCGGTCAGCGCCAGTGCCCCTGCGCCGCCCAGCAGGGCGAGCAGGCCCCGACGTCCCATCAACGTCACGATGTCGAACTGCAGTCCTTGGTCGACGAGTTCCTCGTCGGGCTTGGCGAGGGGGCGTCCTTCGTACGTCGGGTTCATCGGCATGGCTCCTTGTCGTGTCGGTGTTGGGAACCACCCTGCACGCCGTATCTGTGAGTCTGCTGTGTGCCCGGAGTGCGCCCGGTACGACCGTAGCCGCGCCTGCGCTCGCTGCCGTGGACCCGTAGAGACCCCTCGACCCCATCGCTGGCAGGATGCGCTCATGACCGACGACAGGCCCGCCACCCGCGAGGAGATCCAAGAGCTGCTCGACCAACTGGCCGCCTTCCAGGCCCAAATCCAGGGCGACCGGGTTGCGGTCTGGCAGCGCGAGGTCGGCCGTCTTCGAGGTCTGCTCGCGACCACCGACGACCCGGTCGTCAGGTCCGAAATCCAAGCTGCACTCGACGAGGAGTTGGCCAACCCTCCGGGGAGTTAGGGAAACGCTGACTCCACCGGCTCGTTCGCCGCGCTTGGCGCGTCGATCACCCGCTGTCTGGGAGGGCGATCGACGCGCTAAGGAAGCTGATCAAGAATGCGCTGCCTTCGCCGCCGCGTTCAGCTTGAGCGACGACAACAACCCCAGCGCGAGCACGAGGACGGCCGACCACACCGCGATCCCGCTGGCATGGGCGAAGTCGGAGGCTGAAACCCGTTGCACGACATGGGTTCCGAGCACGGTCGACAGCACCGTACCCCCCAGCGCGGCCCCGACCGCCGAGCCGATCTGCCGTACCGTCGACTGGACCGCCGATCCCGTCCCCGATTCGGCGACCGGTACGTCCGCCAAGACCACCGACGTCACCTGCGCCGACGCGAGTCCGACGCCCACGCCGTAGACCGCCAGAGCAGCCCCGATCCAGACCGGGCCCTTCATGGCGGCGACGAGGATCGCGGCAGCAGCCGTACCCACGACTTCCAACGCCAGTCCGAGTACGACGACCCTGCGGGCTTCGAGCGCTGCCGCCAGGTGTCGGGCGGAGGCACCCGCCAGGAAGGCCCCGACCGCCATCGCCATGAGCACAAGACCAGCTCCGAGCGCGTCGAGCCCGAGCACGATCACGAGGAAGAGCGGCAACACGAATACGAGTGAGAACTCCCCGACCGCGACGAGGCCGGCGGTCAGGTTGCCCCATGCGAACGTCGGGATCGAGAACAGAGTGGTGTCGAGCACGCGGGTATGGCTTCGCTTCCCGAGAGCTCGTTCGTAGAGCACGAACACGGTCACGAACACAGCCCCGACCAGCAGTGATACCGGAACTGGCGAGATCGCCGCGTCGAGACCCCACGACCACGAACCGATCTGCAGCACGCCTTCCGGCTTCCACCAGCCGAGGTTGGCGCCCTCGATCAGGCCGAACACCAAGGCACCGAACCCGAGCGCCGCGAGCACGGGGCCGACGATGTCTCGGCCTGGCTCCTGGTCGCCCTTCGTGTTCGGCACGACGCCGATCGCCGCCACCACCAGCACCACACTGATCGGGACGTTCACCCAGAAGACCCAACGCCAGGTCGCGTACGTGGTCAGCAGGCCGCCCAGCAGCGGACCGAGCGCCGCGGCGCCGGCCATGACCGCACCCCAGATGCCGAACGCGACCGCCCGATCCTTACCGCGGAAGGTGGCATTCACCGTCGAGAGAGTCGACGGCAGGATCATCGCGCCACCGACACCCTGCACCGCCCTGGCGGCGATCAGTCCCGTGGCATCCCCCGACAGCGCGGCCAGCACGCTGCCCAGACCGAACACGACGAGCCCGCCGAGCAGGAGGGTCCGGCGTCCGAACCGGTCGCCGAGGCGGCCGGCGGTGAGCAGCAGGGCGGCGAACACCACCGAGTACAAGCTGTTGACCCATTCGGCGTTCGTCAGCGACAACCGCAACTCGGCGATGATCGTCGGGAGAGAGACACCGACGATCGTGCCATCCAGCACGATCATGCCCAGGGACACCGCGAGGACCGCCAGAGCCAGCCAGCGGCGGCGATCCGGCACGTCCGCATGGCGGGGGGCGCTGTCGCGCGCCGGACCCGTCGGGTCGTCCACCACGGCGTGGCGGCCGTGTTCGATCGAGTGCGTCATGAGTTCCTTGCCCCCACGAGCGCTGGCGTGTCAACGGCGATCCGGTTTCTCAGGGCCAGCAGCAGGAAGATGAAGCCCACGGTCAACGTGATGTGGCCGAGCCCGGAGATGCCGGCCAACGCCGCCGAGTCGGCGAGTTGATTTCCCAAGACCTGCAGGGATCCCTTGAACGTCAGCATGAGCCCGGTGATCGCCAGACCGACGTTCCAGGTCCAGAGAAAGACGCTGTACTTCGTGCCGCTCGCGCTGAGCTGGAACACCTTTTCGAGGGCGAGAAAGATCATCCCGGCCAGAGCGCCGAGGGTCAGGAAGTGCGTGTGCGACACGGCGAGCTGGGTCGGCCCGTCGAAGTCGTTGATCTTGGTGAATTCGCGGTAGTACAGACCGCTGAGCAGTCCGACTGCGCTCCAGATAGCGGTAAGCAGAAACTGCGTCTTGAGGGCGCGTGGCATGAGGTTCGACTCCTTTAGAGACATCGTGTCGCTATCAGCATATGTTGGAGACAGAGTGTCGTCAAATCTTTCACGGCGGTCCCGCCGCCGGCCATCTCCGTGGCAGGATTTGCCCATGCCCAGGATCAGCGCTCCGACGGTCGCCGAGCACCGGGAGCTCGTTCGGGTCGCTCTGGTCGACGCCGCCGAGCGACTTCTGCGCGAGGGTGAACCGCTGACCGCCGGCGCGGTGAGTCAGGCCGCCGGGATCGCCCGCAACAGCATCTACCGGTACGTCGACAGCGTCGACGACCTCCGCGGCATGGTGGTCGACCGGTACCTGCCCGCCTGGCAGGACGCCGTCGACCGCGCCCTCGTCGACGTGACCGACCCCGCCGAGCGTCTCCTCACCTGGCTCCGGGTCAACACCGAACAGGCGGCGTCGTCCGGTCACGGCTGGCTCATGGAGGTCGCCCGGACGGGCCCGGTCTCGAGCACGAACGTCGACGCCGTCCATCGCCTCATGCGCGTGCACATCGCCGAGAACTGGGGTGCCCTGGTCGGCCCGGGCGACGCCCGCGTGTACGGCGAATTCACCCTCAGCCTCCTGGAAGCGTCGTTCCGCCTGCTCGACAAGGGGGTACCCGTCGAGCGGGTGACGTCCATGTCCGACCGGGCCGCGCGGGCGATGATCGCCGCCGCAGCGAGGCAGGGCTGAGCGATCCAGGTCGAGCGCACCGTCACCGACTGACCGCTCAGCCGTACCCGCGTGTCGATCGTGTTGCAGGGAACGAACAACTGCTGGCAATCCGTGGACGAGCGCGGCGAACGCGGGGGGTCGAGTCCTAGTCTGACCGCGGCGCCACCCCAGACGCCCCGTCACCCGAAGGACTCGCATGACCGAGGCGTCTCACCCTCTCGCCGATCCCGAAACGGCAGCCTTGGCGCTCAGCCCCCATCCGGAGGAGGGCTCTCTCACCACGCCCCCCGGTCAGCATCTCCAGCGCAACCTGCAGAATCGACACATCCAGCTGATCGCGATCGGCGGAGCGATCGGAACCGGCCTGTTCATGGGGTCGGGAAAGACCATCCACGTCGCCGGACCGTCCATCCTCATCGTGTACACGCTGATCGGCGTCATGCTCTTCTTCGTCATGAGGGCCATGGGTGAACTGCTGCTGCACAACCTCGACTACAAGTCGTTCCAGGACTTCGCCGCCGACTTCCTCGGCCCCTGGGCGGGCTTCTTCTCCGGCTGGACCTACTGGCTGTGCTGGATCGTCACCGGCATGGCCGACATCATCGGCGTCTCCGGGTACTGGAACTTCTGGGTCCACCCTGCCGATCCCGCTGCCCTCCAACCGCTCTCGATCGTCCTCGCCCTGTCGACGCTGGCCTTCCTGCTGTTCCTCAACCTGCTCACGGTCAAGCTGTTCGGCGAGTTGGAGTTCTGGTTCGCGATCATCAAGGTGGTCGCCATCGTGGCCCTGATCGTGACCGGTGTCGTCTTGGTCGTGATCGGATTCCGTGCCCCCGACGGGACCCTCGCGGCCTTCACGAACCTCTGGAGTCGGCCCGGCGGCTTCTTCCCGCACGGCATCGACGGCTTCTTCGCCGGCTTCCAGATCGCCACGTTCGCCTTCGTCGGCATCGAGCTCGTCGGTGCCACTGCGGCCGAGACGGCCAATCCGAAGAAGACTCTGCCGAAGGCGATCAACCAGATCCCGGTCCGAGTCCTGGTCTTCTACGTGCTCGCCCTAGCCACGATCATGTCCGTCACGCCGTGGGACCAGGTCAACCCGGCCGTGTCCCCGTTCGTCAACCTGTTCCGCCTCGTCGGCATCGCCAGCGCGGCCAGCCTCATGAACTTCGTCGTGCTCACCTCGGCTGCGTCGGCGTGCAACTCCGGCCTGTTCTCGACCTCGCGGATGTTGTACGGCCTCGCCCACAAGAAGATGGCCCCCCGCCACGTCGGCATGCTGTCGCGTCGAGCCGTACCCAAGATCGGCCTGCTTGCCTCCGTCATGCTGATCGGCTGCTCGATGCTGCTGTTGTTCAGCGATTCGGTGATGGGGGCGTTCACGGTCGTCACGACGATCTCGGCGGTGCTGTTCATCTTCGTGTGGAGCATCATCATGGTCAGCTACATCGTCTATCGCCGCCAGGAACCGGCCGCTCACGCCGCCTCCGCCTACAAGATGCCCGGCGGTGTGCCGATGTGCTACGCGGTGCTCGTGTTCTTCGCCTTCATCCTCGTGCTCTTGACCCGCGAAGCCGACACCCGGCAAGCCCTGATGGTCACCCCCGTCTGGTTCGTCATCCTCGGCATCGCCTGGCTGATCATCCGCCAGCGGGTCACCGCCGATACGTCCGGGACCGAAGCGGCCGAGTAGCGTCGCCGACCAGTCGAGTACGGCTCAGGTACGGCTCGGCTGCGGTTCAGTCGGTGACCGGCCGCCCGGCGACGATCAGATGGGCGACGAGGGCGGTCCACCCGGTCTGGTGCGTCGCTCCGAGGCCCTGACCAGTGTCGCCGTGGAAGTATTCGCAGAACACCGGGTGCGGATCCCACAACGGACCGCTCCCGTGGTCGCGCGGACTCCCGGGCCGGCGACCGTCGGCACCCGGCCGGAACAGGCCGACCAGCCGCTGGTCGAGGTCGGAGGCGATCGAACGGAGGGTACGGCTGTTTCCCGACCCGGTGGGGTACTCGAACGTCGCCGCCCCGGCCGGACCCTCGGCGTACACCTCGAGCGCGTCGGCCAGCAACACAGTCATGGGGAACCACACCGGCCCACGCCAGTTCGAGTTGCCTCCGAACATGCGGGACCGGGATTCGCCCGGTTCGTACTCGACGGTCATCTCCGTACCCAGCAACGTCACCTGGGCACCCTCCCGGTACGCCGCCGACAGGGAGCGAATGCCGTACGGGGACAGGAATTCTGCCTCGTCGAGCATCCGTCTCAGAATCTGTGCCACCACCTCCGGGCGCAGCAGGGCCAGCGTGACGTTCTCGCGACCCCAACGCTCGAGGTCGACCACGTCAGCGGCCTCGGGAAGCGAACGCATGAGCCAGTGCAGGCGCTCGGTGAAGTCGGGCAGGGCTTCGTCGACCCAGTCGGGCAGCCAGGTCACCGCCAGGATCGGGAGCAACCCCACCAACGACCTGACCGGTAACAACACCGACTCGTCGTCGGCGATCGACACCAGCGAGTCGTGGAAGAAGCCGTCGGACTCGCTCCACAGCCGCGCCTGCGTATGGCCGAACGAGTTCATCGCCCCACTGATGGCGACGAAGCGTTCGAGGAACAGGGTGCAGACGTCGTCCCAGGCGTCGTCCTCCTGCGCCAGAGCGAGTGCGATGTGCAGCATCTTGAGGCAGAAGAACGCCATCCAACTGGTGGCGTCGGACTGTTCCAGGCGGTAGCCGGCCGGCACCTGGTTCGACCGGTCGATGACCCCGATGTTGTCCATGCCGAGGAAGCCACCCTCGAACAGGTTGGACTCGTCGGCGTCCTTGCGATTGACCCACCACGTGAAGTTGACCAGCAGCTTGGTGAAGATCCGGATCAGGAATTGACGATCCCAGGCCCCCTCCTTGACGAAGACGTGCCAGGCCGCCCACGCGTGCACGGGCGGGTTGACGTCGGACAAGGCCCATTCGTACGCCGGCAACTGCCCGTTGGGATGCTGCGACCATTCGCGACAGATCAACAGCAGCTGGTTCTTCGCGAACGCCGGGTCGATGTGGGCCATCGTCACGCAGTGGAACGCCAGGTCCCAGGTTGCGAACCAGGGGTACTCCCACTCGTCGGGCATCGACATCACGTCGGCCAGGTACAGATGGCGCCATTGGGTGTTCCGAGCTCCGGGCCGGTTCCGCTCGGGCGGCGATTCGAGCACGGGGTCACCTTCGAGCCAGCGCTGGACTGGGTACCGGTAGAGCTGCTTGCTCCACAGCAAGCCTGCGAACGCGCGCCGGGCGACGTGTCGATCGATCTCGTTGACCCGCTGGGGAATCACCTGGTCGTAGAACTCGTCGGCCTCGTGCCGCCGAGCCTCGATCGTGGCCGCGAACCGCCGACCGAACGGGCGGGCGGTCGGGATCCCTTCGGTCAGCCGGAGCCGCACGACCACCGTCTCGCCGGGCTCGACCGCCTCGAAGTGATAGTGCAAGGCCGCCTTCGTGCCGGTGGCGGCGGGGTTCAGCTTCGACCGGTCGCCGTGCACGATGGCTGCGTCGATCCCGTTCTTCGGGTACGGCGAACGGCCGGCCGTACCCCACAGACCCTCGGCGTCGGTTTCGTTGTCACAGAACAACAGGTCCGGCTCACCTTCAGCCGCCAGACGGTAGGTCCCGAGGAAACCGTGGACCGCCTCGACGATCTCGGCGTTGGCGACGCCGAGTTCGGCGCCCGAGATCCGCCGGATCGAAGGGACCCGGTCGTCGCGACCCCATGCCCAGGTGTTGCGGAACCAGATCTGAGGCACCAGGTCGAGAGGGGCGGGTTCGGGGCCGTGATTGGTCGCCTCGATCCGGATGCAGATGTCTTCGGGGCTGGCCTTCGCGTACGTCGTCGTCACGTCGAAGAAGCGGTCGTCGGCCAGGATCCCGGTGTCGGCGAGCTCGTACTCGGTCTCGTCCAAGCCCCGCTGCTGGTTCGTGGTGACGAGATCGCCGTACGGGAAGGCTCTTTGGGGGTACCGATAGAGGTATTGCGCCCACGAATGCGTCGGCGTGGCGTCAAGGTGCCACCAGTACTCCTTGACGTCCTCCCCGTGGTTGCCCTGCGGATTCGTGACCCCGAAGAGTCGTTCCTTGAGTCGGTCGTCGGCTCCGTTCCAGAAGGCGACGGCGAAGGTGAGGAAGCCGTACCTGTCACAGATCCCCGCGATGCCGTCCTCACCCCACCGATACGCCCGCCGGTGTGCGTGGTCGAACGGAAAGGAACCCCAGGCGTCTCCGTCTGCGGAGTAGTCCTCCCGCACCGTGCCCCACTGACGGCCGGCGACGTACGGGCCCCACAGCCGCCAGGGATCGGAGTCGTGGGGCGATTCGGCCAACCGGGCGTGCTCGACGGTCGGAGGTCGCCCACCGGCTGGCCGATCTCCGGATCGCTGCGGCTTCGCACGTGGCATGGGTTCTACCGTGCCAGGCTCAGCGCCGGGACGCGATGGGGGTACGGCACAAGGCCCCAGGGCGGTTGACGCATCCCAGCCCGGCGGGTACGGCGAACTCAACGGGAGAGCGCCGCCCGGCGTGCCGACCAGGCGCTGGCGACCATGTCGTCGATGGAGTAGCGGTTCTGCCAGTCGAGATCGGCGGCGGCGGCATCGGCGTTGGCGACGATCCGGGCCGGGTCGCCGGCCCGGCGCGGGTTGAGCGCCGGCGTGAACGGGATCCCGGTCACCCTCGCCATGGCATCCATGATCTGTTGGACGCTGAGGCCAGATCCCGATCCGAGGTTGTAGACCGGCTGGAGTGGAACGCCTGCCGCCAGAGCCTCCGCAGCGACCACGTGGCTGTGAGCCAGGTCGGCGACGTGCACGTAGTCACGCACGCAGGTGCCGTCCGGCGTCGGGTAGTCGTTCCCGTTCATCCGCGGCGTACGTCCGTCGATCAATGCCTCGATGACCAGGGGGAACAGGTTGTGGGGGCTTGCGTCGTACACGTCGTTCGTGCCGGACCCGACGACGT
>JBDHZQ010000094.1:0-9724 GCA_039811945.1 Propionibacteriaceae bacterium | reverse complement strand
GATACATCCTCACCGCCCGCTGCTTCAGCTCCAGCGGGTACCTCTTCGACGTGTTCCCTGGCATGAGCTCCATCCCATCCTTCCCAAGGTCTGGAGCCTCCGGACACGCCGGGGGGACTCACCAACCGGCCCACGGGCCTCCATCCACCCGCCGGCCACGGCTCAACACTGCAGATGCACACTCGTGACACTTGGAACGATCAAAATCCGCATTTCTCGCATCGACCGTGCATATACAGTGTTGGACCGCCGGAATCGAAGCTTGTCGGGTGGGGGCCAGGGAAGGATCCGCGAACCTTTTCAAACCCGTCAGGTTGGCCGTGGCGGGGTTTGGGTCAGCCGGCGCTCCACGAATCACCCTGAGACAGTGCCAACACTGCAGATGCACACTCGTGACACTTGGAACGATCAAAATCCGCGTTTCACGCATCGACCGTGCATCTACAGTGTTCGGTACCCTCCACCCACCCCACTCGGCCCGAAGGGATCTCCAGTGCCGGTGTTTCTCGACTACCTCGTCGCCGTCACACCGGCCACGGCACTCGTCGCCCTGGCCGTCGCGCTCATCCCCACGCGTCTGGTCGGGGTCCGTACCCTCACGCTCATCCTCGGCTTCCTCTTCGTTCGCGACATGATGACGCCGGCAGGCCTGTGGTCCTTCGCCACGAGCCCACGCGGAGTGCCGTGGATGCGATTCGGCGCCGACCCCATCGCCTACTGGCTGCTCGCTGGCACGTCGCTCGCGCTGATGGCCGCCGTCGTCCTCGGGCTCGGGCGAAAGGCCCGCTCTCTCCTGGTCCTCACCCAGGGTCGGCCGTGGTCGGCCGCAGCATGGGGCGTCGGCGGAGCGGTGCTCATCGTGGCGTCGATCGCCGCCCTGAACGCCGGTACCCCGGTGTCAGATCGCGGCGGCCCGGTCCCGATCGCTGCCCTGCCGGCGATCCTGACGATGGCCGTGGTCGGCAACGCGCTCGAGGAACTCCTATTCCGCGGCTACCTCCAAGGCCTCCTCGTGTCCGGATCCTCAGACCTCTCAGGTACGGCCCCGCCGGACAGTCGCGGACCCTGGCAGAAGGAACTCCGCGCCGCGGTGGCGAGCGGCGTCCTCTTCGGCGCCGGACACCTCCACCTGGAATTCCTGATGACCGACGTGGGCGTACGCCTCGTCCTCTTCACTCTGTTCGAAGGGATCGTGTGCGGCATCGTGCGCTGGCGCAGCGGATTGGTCGCCGCGACACTCACTCACGGCCTCGCCATCTTCGCCCTGGCATCCGGCCTCGTCTAGCTGCGCCGTACCCCCGCCCAAGCCAAACCCAGGGCCACGCTCCGAAAGTCAGTCATCGAGCGGGCGATCGAAGTCGGGAGAAGTATCGAAGGTCACGGGTACGGCCGAGACATCCGCCGGCATCGGCATCTGACTCCCCGGCAGTTGAACGGCTGCGGCACCGAACGCGACGGCGGCACGAAGGGCCTCCTCGCCCGAGCACTCGGCGGCCGAGGCATGCAGGTACCCGGCGAGCAGCGAGTCCCCCGCACCCACGGTTGACAAGGGGTTCGACACCGACGCCTGGGCATGGATCGCCGTACCCGCATCCACGAGCAAGGCCCCGTCGCGGCCGAGGCTGACCACCACCGTACGAATCCCTCCCGCCACGAGATCCCTGGCCGCCGCGACGACCTCGCCCACGGTGCCCAGCGGGCGTCCGACCACTTCGGCCAATTCGATCCGGTTGGGTTTGACGAGATCCGGGGAGGCAGCCAGCGCCAGCGACATCGGTTCGCCCGAGGAGTCGACGGCGACCCGTACCCCCGCGTCGCGGCAGCGCCGTACCAAATCCGCGAAGAACGCCACCGGCGCCCCGGGCGGCAGCGAGCCGCATCCCACGACCCACCGGGTGTGCGCGTCGACAACGGCGAACGTCGCGTCGTAGAGCGCTGCCACCTCACCGGCAGACAGCCGCGGACCGGCTTCGTTGAGCTTGGTCGTGGTGCCGTCCGGCTCGACCACGGCGATGTTGATTCGGACACCGCCGCTGATGGGTACGGCGCGCACCGCAAGTTCCTGGTGACGCAGGAGGTCGAGCATCATCTGTCCGGAGGCGCCCCCGATGGGGAGTACGGCGATGGTGGCCGTGCCGTTCTGCGCCAGCGCCCGGCTGACATTGAGGCCCTTGCCGCCGGGGTCTTCGCGGGAGTCGATCGCTCGGTGAACCGCGCCCCGCTTGAGCTTCTTGACCGAGATCGTGCGGTCGATCGAAGGATTCGGGGTGATGGTGACGATCATGCGCGGATAACCTCCGGTCCAGCGAGGGTGAGTTCGTCGGTGAGAGCGTTGTCGAGGCCGGCGTCGGTGATGATCACGTCGACCTGGTCGAGCGAGGCGAAGCGACACAGCTGGCTCAGACCCATCTTGGAATGGTCGGTGAGGCACACGACCTGCTTCGCGGCCGCGATCATGGCAGCCTTGACCCGGGCTTCGTCGGCATCGGGCGTTGTCAGGCCGTATTCCGGGGTGATCCCGTTCGTACCCATGAACGCCACGTCGATCACCAGCTCCCGCAGCACAGTCGTCGCCGATTCGCCGACCGTCGCGTGGGTGATCCCGCGCATCCGGCCGCCGAGCACGACCACCTCCACGCGGGAGAAGTCGGCCAGGATGGCGGCCGCGGGAAGGGAATTGGTGACCACCGTCAACGAGATGTCCGACGGCAGATGACGTACCAACTCCAACGTCGTCGTGCCCGCATCCACCACGATCGAGCCCCCGTCGGGCAGCAGGTCGGCCGCCGCGCGCCCGATGCGCTCCTTCTCGGTGGTGCGCTGCTCGCGCCGTACGGACACCGAAGGCTCGTACCCGAGTCGTTCCACGTGTACGGCTCCGCCATGGATCCGTCGGACCAGGCCCCTGCGTTCTAGCGCGCTGAGGTCTCGGCGGATCGTCTCGGCGGTGACCTCAAGTTGCTCGGCGAGGGCCGCCACTTCGACGCGGGGGTGGGTACGGACCTCGTCCAAGATCCGGATGTGGCGCTCGTGCTGGTGCAGTCGCCCTTCGTCGTCCGACATGCGCACCAATATACGCATGAACAGACACGAACGCAGCTATTCGGACATATCTCGTGTGGGGTCGGCTTTCGGTGTCCAGACGAGCGAGGCAACGCCAACACGACGCGAAACGGGAACAAACGGCAGACCCGGGCCCAGATCGTCGATCAGGGACCCGGGTCGTCCAACCGTTGGCGGTGGCGGTGGGATTTGAACCCACGGTGGGAAGAACCCACACACGCTTTCGAGGCGTGCTCCTTAGGCCGCTCGGACACGCCACCGCGGGAGAGTGTAGCCACCTGCTCGCCGAGGGAGCCAATCGAAAGCCTGGCAGAGTGTGCCTGTGAGCCGGTGGGACGCGACCATGCGCGAGGCGCTGGCCCTTGCCCGTACGGCCTTGGCCGCCGGTGAGCCGCCGGTCGGGGCAATCCTCCTCGACTCCGACGGTGTTGTCGTCGCGAAGGCAGCGAACGAACGCGAACGAACCGGCGACCCGACCGCGCATGCGGAGGTGCTCGTGCTGCGGCGTCGAGCCGCCGACCTCGGCAGCTGGCGGCTCGACGGGCACACGCTGGTGGTGACGCTGGAGCCGTGCACCATGTGCGCCGGAGCCGCCGTTCTGTCGCGCGTCGATCGCATCGTGTTTGGCGCCTACGACCCCAAAGCCGGGGCCGTCGCCTCACTGTTCGACGTCGTGCGCGATCCCAGGCTCAACCACCGCCCCGACGTCGTCGGGGGGATTCTCGCCGACGAATGCGGGGCGGTCCTGCGGGAGTTCTTCGCCGGACACAGATAAGCCGCGGGCGTCGGATTGTCGCGCGTTCCATGATCTCCCCCGCATGTGCGGTCGACGAAAGCACATGACACGATGGGGGCGGCCGAAAGGAGCGCCGATGAGCAGCGACGAGGATATCGAGATCGATCTCCGCGATCGCGACGACGACCTGCCCGGCTACGACCCGATCGACTTGGACGACGAGGTCGATGACGACGACGCAGACGACGCAGACGTCGAAGACGCGCTCGAAGAAGACGTCGACTTCATCCTGGCCCTGTACCGCGAGGACGGCACCCCCGTCGTCACAGCCCTGGACGTCGAACTGGCCAACGACCTCGACGAGTTGATCGCTCAGTTGCAACGCCTCCCGGGCGATTCGGGCGCCTTGTCTCTCACATCGGTCGCCGGAGAGTTCTTCGCCGCCGTCCGCGTGCGCGGCCAGCATGTCCACGTGGTGCTCAGTGACGTCTACGCCGCCGAGAACTGGTCGCTGGCTCGCGACATCGTCGATTACTTAGGCATCGACATCCCTGAGGAAGACGACGAGGACGGGCTCGTCGGCGACATGGACATCTTCGCCGACCTCGGCGTCAGTGAAATGGATCTCGAAGCGATCTGCTCCGACCTCGACGAAGACTCCGACACCCTGGCCCTGCGTGTCGCCGACCAGATTCACTTCGGTCCTCAGGCTCGCAAGGCCGCTCGCAGCTTCGACTGACGCTGGCCTCACCACCCGTATTCGGGAACGATCGCCGCATGTGCGACAGTTCCGTACGTGGAACTGCGCGTCATCGATCATCCCCTCGTCACTCACAAGCTGACCCTCCTGCGCGACAAGGCGACCGACTCGCCGACATTCCGCCGCTTGGTCGACGAACTCGTCATGCTCCTCGCCTATGAGGCCACCCGCGAAGTCCGCGTCGAGCCCGTCGAGATCGAGACGCCGGTCTCGCCGACCAGTGGCGTAAGGCTGTCGAAACCGCGGCCGCTCGTCGTACCCATCCTTCGCGCCGGACTCGGCATGCTCGAAGGCATGAGCCGCCTCATGCCGACCGCCGAGGTCGGGTTCGTGGGCATGGTCCGCGACGAGACGACGCTCGAGCCGTTCACCTATGCCGAGAGACTGCCCCACGATCTCTCCGGGCGTCAGTGCTACGTGCTGGACCCGATGCTGGCCACCGGCGGCTCGTTGGCGGGGTGTGTGCAGTTCCTCGTCGACCGAGGCGCCGACCACATCACCTGTATCTGCCTGATCGCCGCCCCCGAGGGCATCGAGCGCATGCGTCAACTGCTCGCCGAGGTGGACGTGCCCTGCACGCTGGTCGTCGCGGCTGTCGACGAGAAACTGAACGAGGTCGGTTACATCGTTCCTGGGCTGGGCGACGCGGGCGATCGGCTGTACGGCCTCGCCGGCTAGTCAGGACCGGTGGCGCTACTCGGACCCGATGGGGGCGACACCACCGAGGTTCCCGCTGACGGCCCGATGTCAGGTTCCGCCGCTGCCACGGCTCTGCCTGGTTCGCCAGCCCGGGAGGGCTCTGACCGGACGCTTCGTCGCTTGATCGGCAGGCTCGCGACGACGATCCCGAACGCGGCGATCGCGAACGCGATCGACCCGACGAGCCAGACCGTGAATGGCCCGGGCAAGCCGTGCCACCACCATTCGACTTTCTCTCCGACCACTTGCGGGCCGTCGTACCCCGTGACGTACCGCCGCAGTTCCGTCATCAGCGCCACCGCTTGAGCGCCGACCATGGCTGCCCACACGACGGCAGCCTGCACAGGGGTGATCCCAACCGGCGGCCGACGCCGTACCCCCACCGCGCACAGCCCCACCACGACCGGAAGCAGCGGCAACAGGTATCTCGGCTGAACCACCTCCCCGACCCGGAGCTTCGCCCCCATCAACAGGTACAGGGGAACGGCCACCAACATCCCCGCGGCCAGCCCGAGCGCCAGGAACTTCGAGATCGACATCTCCCGAAGCCCCGCCAGACACAACCCTCCGGCGACCATGAGCGTCGGCACCCACACACCCGTCGGCATGGGCGTGTCGAGCCACCCCAGGTGCCACGTTCCGTAGCTCCCCGAAATCAGGCCGGGCAGCTTCTCCAGATTCTCGACCAGCAACTCGCTCCACACTCGGGTGGACGTGTCGTACCCCTCCGCCGCCGCCATCCCCTCTCGCGTGAACCCGGAAACCATCGTTCCGCGCAGGAACGTCACCGCGCCCGCGATCGCGACGACGGCCGGTCCGATCAACTTGAGGGGCGACGAGCGGTACCGCCCCCACACCGCGATCACCGCTGCGACCGCGATCATGCAGAGGTACGGCCCCGCATCGGTCCGCGCGTTCCCGGCGAGGACTGCCCCGATCACAGCGAGCACACCCGACCCGATCGCCTCGGTGCGCCGTACAGCCGCCGCCAGGCCCATGAGCCCCAGGAAGGCTGTGGCGACCCCTGTGACAGCCCAGCTCGACGGATTGGTGGAGGGGATGACGAACAGACCCAGCGGTACGAACGAACCCAGCACCGCGTAGGCCATGAGACGACCGACCGCCCGCCCGCCGAACGCCCAGACCCCGAACCCCAACATCACCGCGACCAGGACATTCACCAGTCGCATGACGAGCACCGATCGCACCGGGTTCGTCGACGACGTGAACAGGTGCATGACGTGGTAGAAGCCACCTGGGTACGACCCCACGTCGAATCGAGACGTGCCGGTCGGACTCGTGCCCTCCGGGCACGCTGCGGACGTGTCGGCATCGAACCGGAAGCACATCGACTGCAGTGACACCGAGTACGGCACCACCGCCACCGGCTTGCCCTTGTCATCGGTGGTCACCGTGCAGCCACTGGTCTCGATCGGAGGCGGGCACCAGATGCTCGCCAGGTGGTAGTCGTCGTCGGGCGACGACCCGACCGGTGACGACACAGCCCAGGCTGCGCCCACGGCGAGCGCGCCGATCGCGATCACCACCGCGATCACCCACGCGCGCCAGCCTCTGGTCATGGGTGAAACGCTATCGGCCGCCGCTGACAGAACCTCGCCCACCCGGCCACCACGCGCACAGTCTCACGCGCGCACGCGCGTGACATCACCCCAGGGCCGACCCGACCGTCCCCACCGAGGCCGGAAGCCGTACCCCATGTGCCTGCACATCCCGAGTTTGAGCGTTCAAACCCGATCGGATCCCGATCCAGAGGCAGTTTGCGTACGCACTCGGCCGCCGACCACACCCGAACACCCAATCCGGGACACGCAAACCCGACCACCCAACCCCGCGCACTCGCGCCCGAGCGCCGGCCCTACTCGGGCAGCGCAGCAGCGTAGGACCTCAGCCGATCGGCGTGGCGAGCGAAGGAGTCGACCAGCGCCATTTGCGTACCCGCCCGCTCGACGTTGTGACGCGGACGGGTCACCGGGTAGTAGACGTCGCCGTTGAGGTAGTCGGCCAGGAACCGGTACGCGTTCTCCAGCGTGATCACCTGGGCCCCGTCAAGGAGGCGTTCCCGCTCGGCCGGAAGCAACGAACCGCCCGTTCCCTCGACGAAACCCCTAGCCAGCGCCTCGTACATGGGAATCATGACCTCGACCGCACTTGCATCCGGCTCGTCCTCGGCCACCGACATCGTCGCCGTCCGAGCTAGGTCGCCGAAGTCGTACAACGACACCCCCGGCATCACCGTGTCAAGATCCAAGACGCACACGGCATCGCCCGTCACCTCGTCGAGCAGCACGTTGTTGAGCTTCGTGTCGTTGTGCGTGACCCGCTCGGGCAGTACGCCGGCCGCCTGCAGGTCCACCAGCGAGCGTGCCATCGGCACGTGCTCCTCCAACCAGTCGATCTGAGGTCCGACATCCTTGACGCGCCCGTAGGCATCCGCCGCCACCGCCTCGCGGAACTGCCGTACCCGGTTCGGCGTGTCGTGGAACTGCGGAATCGTCTCGTGGAGCCGTGGGCCGTCGTAGTCGGCGAGCAACAACTGGAAGTCACCGAACGCGCGCGCAGCCTCGTACGCCTGCTCCTCCGACGCCACGACGTCGTACCCCACCGCTCCCGCGACGAACAGATAGATCCGCCAGATCTTGTCCTCGTCGTCGACGAGGTACGGCTCCCCCGCCTTGGTCGGCACCAGCGTCAGCACGCGCCTGTCGAGGTCAGCGACGCCTCGCTCTGCCAGCCGATCCCGTACGTGCATGGTCACCCGGCCCACGTTGTCCATCAACTCCCGCGGCCGGGTGAACACCAGGTCGTTGATCCTCTGCAGGAGGTATCGACGACCCCGATCGGTGACGACGAGGTAGGTGAGGTTGATGTGGCCCGACCCGTACCTCCGACACTCCACCACCCGCCCGTCCAGGGCGAACTGACCCGCGACGGCAGCCGCGACCCCGGCGCCCGAGGAAGACTCCCCCCCGCTCACGACACGCTCCACAGGTGCGCCGGGTACGCCCCAGCCTCCACCAGGGAACCGATCGCCTGCCGTACCTGCGCCGCGTCCTCGCGGTACGTCACCCCGAACCACGACTCCGGCGACTCCAGCACCGTCACCGACGCCTCCCCCCGCTCGACCAACCTGTCCAGCACCGCGGGCAGGTACAACTCCGACTTCGGCTCCGCGCCATGCGCATCGAGGAACTCCACGAACTCCTGCTCCAGCCACCCGAAGACGTCCGGACGCAACCCCCACATGTTCATGCTCACCGGTTCTGCCCCGGTGAACCGTCGGCCGGAGACGTCGCCGATGCCGTCGGTGTCCCGCCCGATCCCGGTGTGCTCGACGACCCGGCGCAATCGGCCGTCCTCGACGTCGCACACGCCTCGCGACACCGTTCCGTGCTCCGACAAGGTGCGATCCAGCCGGAACGCGACCATCCCGTACTCACCCGGCTGCCCTCCGCCGTCCAAGAACCCAGCCAACGTCCCGTACGCCGCCCTCCCGTAGAAGTCGTCTGCATTGATCACGACGAACGGATGCGCTACCTCCGCTGCGGCCGCGAGCACAGCCTGGCCCGTACCCCACGGCTTCGTCCGCCCCGAGGGTACGGCTCTGCCGCCGGGCAGGTCGTCGAGCTCCTGGAATGCGTAGGCCACGTCGAGGACCCCGGCGTAACGCCGACCGATCTGATCCACGAACGCCTGCTCGATGTCACGCCGGATCACGAACACGACTTTGCTGATGCCGCTCGCGACGGCGTCGTAGACCGAGTAGTCCATGACGGTCTCTCCGTTCGGGCCGACGGGTTCGAGCTGCTTCAGCCCGCCGTACCTCGACCCCATCCCTGCGGCCATGACGACCAGTTCGACCGACACTGACTCTCCTCCCGACGTGGCGACTTCATCCTTGCATCGTGGGAGGGGTGGGGGCGCACTTGGGAAGCGGGACAAAACACGACCTATCTCTCCGTAGTAGCCCCTGAGCTCGGCGTGTCCCCAGTTGAGGTCGCGTTGTGTCCCGCCTAGCGGTTCCCACCTCGACTCCGCCCACGAGCGCCGGACCCTAGGCTGCGCTGCATGAGCAACCCGTTCCGGCCAGAGTTGTGGGATGTCGTCGACGGATTCGACTTCACCGACGTCACGTATCACCGCGCGAAGGAGGTGCCGGCCGTACGGATCGCCTTCAACCGACCCGAGGTGCGCAACGCGTTCCGGCCGCACACCGTCGACGAGCTCTACACAGCCCTCGAACACGCCCGAACCAGCCCCGAGATCGGCTGTGTTCTGCTGACCGGCAACGGACCCAGCGCCAAGGACAGCGGCTGGGCCTTCTGTTCCGGCGGCGACCAGCGGATCCGCGGCCGAGCCGGTTACCAGTACGCCGACGGTCACACCGCCGACGCCGTCGACCCGGCCAAACTCGGACGCCTCCACATCCTCGAAGTCCAACGCCTGAT
>JBDHZQ010000093.1:0-9807 GCA_039811945.1 Propionibacteriaceae bacterium | reverse complement strand
ATTCCGGCGACAGACATCGCCGCCGCGGCAGGGCCCTCAGGGCGAGGTCAGCCGCGAACCCAGCAAGTCCAGAACGGCCTCGACGGTGGCAGCGCGAATCGAGTCACGATCGCCGGCGAGGTGTAGCCGTACCCCATCCGTACGTGCCCTGCCGGACACCGCGACCCAGACCGAACCGGGCGCCTGGCCCTCCTGCCCTGTCGGGCCCGCCACTCCGGTGACCGACACGCCCCAGTCGGAACCGCACACCTGCCGTACGCCCTCGGCCATCGATTCGGCCACCTGCCGAGACACAACCCCGTACGACTCGACCAGGTCCGTGGGCACCCCGACCAGGGCCGTCTTCAGGTCCGTGGCGTACGTCACCAGGCCCCCACGCACGACGTCGGACGAGCCGGGGACCGACGTGAGGGCCGCGCAGACGAGCCCACCCGTCATCGATTCGCAGGTGGCGACGGTCTCACCGCGTTCTCGCAACAGACCGAGAAGCTCCGCGACCGTCACGACGACTGGGCGAGCGCCCGCCGGCGCAACAGATAGGCCTCACGGCAATAGTCGAGGCCCGTCAACACCGTGAGGGCAAACGCGATCAGCATCAGGCCGAACGCCAGCGGCTCCATCACCGCCGGCAAGGGCAAGATGTAGGCCACCAAAGCGATGCTCTGCATGACCGTCTTCAACTTGCCGCCTCGGTTGGCGGCCATGACGCCGTACTTGAGAATGAGGAACCGCAGCAGCGTGATCCCCCACTCCCGGAAGAGAATGATCCCGGTGATCCACCAGGACAACTCACCCAGCAGGCTCAAGCCGACGAACGCCATCCCGGTCAAAGCCTTGTCGGCGATGGGATCCCACAACTTGCCGAACCGGGTGACCAGGCCGTACTTGCGCGCGATCTTGCCGTCGACGACGTCGGTGATGCTGGCCAGCACGAAGACTCCGGCGGCTCCCCATCGCCACGGTGCGAGGTGGGGCTGCGACAACAACATCCACGCGAACAGCGGAACCAGGGCCAATCGCAGCGCGGTCAGCAGGTTCGGCACGTTCAGAGCGCTCGGCTCCGAAGGGCGGGCCGCCTGCTCAGCCGTCACGATGCGCCAACTTCCGCGATGAGGTCGATACCGTCCGAGTCTCGCACCTCTGCTGCGACGATGCCACCGATCGCCGCACCGGACAGCCCAACGACGCGGGTGACTCCGTCGACCTCGGGCCCTTGGTGTTCGGCCCGGCCGACGACGCCGCCGTCGACGGATTCGACGAGCACCCTGACAGGTTCAGAGATGCGGCGCGCGGCCCGGTCTTCCATGAGGGTCAGGACGAGGTCGGCCAGATCGGCGCGCCGTTCCTCGATCACGTGCTCAGGTACGTGCTGGTCGAGCCGGGCTCCTTCGGTGGATTCCTCGTCGGAGTAGGGAAAAACGCCGACGACGTCGAGATCGGCGGCGACGACGAACTCTCTCAGCGACTCGTAGTCGGAGTCGGTTTCACCCGGGAACCCCACGATGACGTTGCTCCGGACACCCGCGCGGGGGCTCGCCTGCCGGATCGTGTCCAGCAGGTTCAGGAACGACTCGGCATGGCCGAACCGGCGCATCCGGCGCAGCACGGGCGCCGATGCGTGCTGGAACGGCACGTCGAAGTAGTCGACGACGACGGGGTTCGACACGATGGCGTCGACGAGCGAAGGACGGATCTCGGCGGGCTGGAGGTACGACAGGCGCACCCAGTCCAGGCCGTCCACCCTGGCCAGCTCGGAGATCAACGTCTCGAGCGCCCGACCCTGACCCAGGTCCTTGCCGTAGGACGACGTGTTCTCGCTGACCAAGAACACCTCTTTGACGCCCTGCTCCACCAGCCAGCGTGCCTCGGTGACGATGTCGTCGACGGGCCGAGAGACGTACGACCCACGAAAGGACGGGATGGCACAAAAGGCGCACGTCCGGTCGCAACCCGAGGCGATCTTGAGCGGTGCGTACGGCCCGCGCTCCAGCCTGCTCCTCATCACTCGTGGACCGCTCGCTGGTCCCGCACGCTCACCGAAGCCGGGCACGACGACCGATGCGGCCGCCCGTGGCCGCGAGATCGGGGTGACGGGCAGCAGGGTACGGCGATCCCGCGGTGTGTGGGCGGCCGGCCTCGCGCCCGCCACGATCGCGGTGAGACGTTCGGCGATGTCGGGGTAGGCGTCGAATCCGAGCACAGCTTCGGCCTCCGGCAGAGCGTCAGCCAACTCCTGGCCGTACCGCTCTGCCATGCACCCGACCGCCACCACAGCGCGGGCCTGCCCGTGCTCCTTCAGGTCAGCAGCGGCCAGGAGAGTGTCGACCGAGTCCTTCTTGGCCTGCTCGATGAACCCGCACGTGTTGACCAGTACGGCATCTGCTTCCTCCGGCTCGTCGACGAGCTGGAACCCGCCGGCGGCGAGCCGACCGGCCAGTTCCTCGGAGTCGACCTCGTTGCGGGCGCACCCCAAGGTGACGAGGTGGACACGGGTCGCTTCGGGCACGGGGAGTCAGCCTACCGGTGCCGACTGCCCCGCCCCGGCCAGCGAGACGTTTCAGACCCTGGCCCGGGCCGATCGACCGAGCCCGGATGGACTAGCTTCGCCCTCCGTGAAGCTCACCGCCGCCCACCGCACCGGGATCGCCCTGGCCGTCCCCACCGGGCTCTACGCGGTCAGCTTCGGCGCCCTCGGTGTCGCTGCGGGCCTCTCCATCCTGCAGGTGCAGCTGCTCAGCCTCGTCATGTTCACCGGCGGTTCTCAATTCGCGTTCGTCGGCGCCCTGGCAGGCGGCCCGATGACGGCTGCCGGGTCGGCGGTGCTGCTCGGGGTCCGCAACATGGTCTACGGAGCCGAGATGAACGTCCTTCTGCGCCCGCGCGGACTCTGGGTCCCCCTGCAGGCCCAGATGACGATCGACGAATCGTTCGCGGCCGCCGTAGCCCAAGACGACCTCGACGAACAGCGCCGGGCATTCTGGACCGCCGGAGTCGGGATCTACCTCACGTGGAACACGTTCACCCTGGTCGGCTCACTGTTGGGGGCAGGGTTGGGCGATCCGAAAGTGATCGGTCTCGACGGTGCCGCCGTCGCCGCGTTCCTGGGCTTGTTGTGGCCCCGTCTCAAGAACGCCGATGCCTGGCTGGTCGCCGTCGTGTCGGCCGTGGCAACGGCACTGACCTTCCCGTACCTGCCGGCCGGCGTCCCCCTCCTCGTCGCTGCTGCGGTCGCCGCCGCCCTCGGCATCGCACGCAAGGGAGGCACACGATGACCGTCTGGCTCTGGCTGGGCCTCGCCTGTCTGGCCTGCTACGGACTCAAGCTGGCGGGATACGCCGTACCCGCAGCCTGGGTGGAACACCCGGTCGTCGCACGCGCGACGGCAGCGATGACCATCGGGTTGTTGGCTGCCCTCGTGGTGTCGAACACCGCCGGTCCGGGCCCGACGCTCGTCGTCGAAGCACGTTTGGCCGCCGCTGCGGCCGCCGTCGTGGCCCTGGTGCTCCGAGCGCCGTTCCCGGTCGTCGTGGTCGTGGGTGCGGTCACAGCCGCGGTGGTACGGCTCCTCGGCTGGGGCTGACCGACCTATCCCCCACTGAGGCTGGCCAACACGTCGTCCAGGTCGTCGGGTTTGACGAGAACCTCGCGAGGCTTCGAGCCTTCGGACGGTCCGACCACTCCCCTGGTCTCCAAGATGTCCATGAGCCGGCCCGCCTTGGCGAACCCCACCCGCAGTTTGCGCTGCAGCATCGAGGTCGATCCCAGCTGGAGGTTGACCACGAGTTGCGCCGCCTCGAGCACGAGGTCGAGGTCGTCGCCGATGTCCTCGGCCACCTTCGCAGCGCCCTCGGCGGGGGCCGACACGTCCTCGCGGTACTGCGGCTGCAGCTGACCCGAGACGTGCGCGACGACCTGCCTGATCTCGTGCTCGGTCACCCAGGCGCCCTGCACCCGGATCGGTTTGCTGGACCCCATCGGCAGGAACAGGCCGTCACCTTGCCCGACCAGTTTCTCGGCCCCGGGCTGGTCGAGAATGACGCGGCTGTCGGTCATCGAACTGGTCGCGAACGCGAGCCGGGACGGCACGTTCGCCTTGATCAGCCCAGTCACCACGTCGGTCGACGGCCGCTGGGTCGCCAACACGAGGTGGATTCCGGCGGCTCGGGCCAACTGGGTGATCCGGACGATCGAGTCCTCCACGTCGCGGGGCGCCACCATCATGAGGTCGGCCAACTCGTCGACGATCACGAGCAGATACGGGTACGGCTCGATCGTACGTTCGCTGCCGGGCAACGGAGTCACCTGGCCGGCCCTCACTGCCTTGTTGAAGTCGTCGACGTGCCTGAACCCGAAGGCGGCCAGATCGTCGTACCGCTGATCCATTTCCCGCACGACCCACTGCAGCGCGTCGGCCGCCTTCTTCGGGTTGGTGATGATCGGCGTGACCAGGTGCGGAATGCCCTCGTAATGGTTGAGTTCGACCCGCTTCGGGTCGACGAGCAGCAGACGCACCTCGTCGGGGGTCGACCGCATCAGGATCGAGGTAATCATCGAGTTCACGAAGCTCGACTTGCCCGAACCGGTGGCGCCGGCCACGAGTAGATGCGGCATCTTCGCCATGTTCGCCACGACGAAGCCGCCCTCGACGTCCTTGCCCAGCCCGACCGTCATCGGGTGGTGGTCGCTCCTGGCCACCGACGAGCGAAGCACGTCTCCCAACGAGACGACTTCTTTGTCTCGATTGGGAATCTCGATGCCGATTGCGGACTTGCCGGGGATCGGCGACAGGATCCGTACGTCCGGGGAGGCCACGGCGTAGGCGATGTTCTTGCTCAACGCCGTCACTTTTTCGACCTTGACCGCCTGGCCCAGTTCCACTTCGTAGCGGGTCACGGTCGGGCCTCGCGTGTAGCCCGTCACCGCGGCGTCGATCTCGAACTGCCGGAGCACTTCGGTGAGGCTGCCGACGATCTGATCGGAGGCCTGGCTCCGTGCCTTCGGGACACTGCCGGCTTTCAACAGATCGGGCTGCGGCAAGGCATAAACGACGTCTCCGGAGAGCATCTGTTGGTCGCTGCGCAAGGGAGCGGCCGAATGCGCGGGCGCGGGAAGCGGTTCGGGTTCTCGCGCCGGTGCCGGCCGACTGGCTGTCGCGGGCGGATCGGCGATCGGGACCACCGCGAACGCCTCGGTGGGATCGTCGACGCCGTCGGTCTCGTCGGTCACCAACGGCGTGTCGTACGGCTCTGCCACCCCGAGCTCGAGCGCGGGTTTCGCCGGCCCACGCCGAGGCAGCTTGGCGGCTAGTCCCTGGACGGCGCCCAGGATGTCGCTGATCGGTCGACCGATCACGACCAGCAGCCCGAACATCGCCAGGATGGCGAGCAACGGGGTGGCGACCCAGACGGTCAACAGATCGGCGAACAAAGAACTCGAGAGGTAGCCCATCAGGCCACCGGCCTCGCGCACCGCGTCCATCTTGGCCGGCCTGGGCAGGCCTTTGGCGATGTTGACGATGCCCAGAACTCCGAACAGGATCGCGGTCCACCCGACCGCCTGCCGGCCCCAGGGGCCGTTGTGGTCGGGATGCCGCAGCGTGCGCCAGGCCATGGCGGTCAGGGCGACCGGGGTCGCGTAGGCAGCGATGCCGACCACGCTCTGGATCGCCCACCGCGACCACTCCCCCACCGGCCCAGGAATCCCGAACCAGAAGACGGCGACGACCACGATGGCCGATGCCGCCAGCAGCAGGCCCGCGCCGTCGCGACGCAGGCCCGGGTCGAGGTCCCGAGCCCCGGTGCCGATTCCGCGGGCCAGCCCGCCGAGTGCGCGGGCGATCCCCCGCAGGACCACGCTCACGCCTCGCCCGAGTTGCCAAAGGACGCCCCGCTGCGCTTGGGCGCGGGCACGGGACGTCGATGATGTGGAGGATGCCCCCCGGGACCGCGAGTTGGCCGTACTGCGTGAACTACCGGCCGAACTGCGGGACCGCGGCGGGGAAGGTGCACGGGTCGCCATACCAGTGAGCCTACGGGAGGCTGCCGACAGGCCCGGGGACCCGCGCCGCGCCGGCCGACCGATGCGTCAACGACGTGCGAAGTGATCCCAGCCGGCGGGGCCGTCGTACGGCTCCCCGTCGACCAGTACGCCCGGCTCGTCGTCGCACACGCGCCCGACGACCGTCCACTCGGGTGGCACCCGACCCCATGGGAACGTACCGGCCAGCGCGTGGTCCTCGCCGCCGGTCAGCACGTACATCAACGGATCCTTGCCGCCCGTCGCGGCGGCCAGCGCCTGGAGGGGCTCGGCAATCTCGAACCGTTCGGCGTCGAGGTCGATCCGGACCCCGGATTCCTCGGCGATGTGCCCCAGATCGGCGAGGAGACCGTCGCTGACGTCGATCAGCGACGTCGCCCCTTGTCGCTGCGCATCCGGCCCGGCGCCGTAGGCAACGTCGGGACACTGGTACGCCTCCACCAGAGCCCGCGGCGACCTGAACCCCCGACTCAGGACGGCGAGTCCTCCGGCCGCCCAACCGAGCCGCCCGCGGACGGCCACCGCGTCGCCGGGCCGCGCACCGGACCGCAACACGGGCTGACGCCCGCGCAACTCACCGATGACCGTCACCGCGATCGTCACGTTCGGGCCCCGGGTGATGTCGCCGCCGATCAACGACGCTCCGGCTTTCTCACACTCGTCACGCACCCCTGTTGCCAGATCCTTGACCCAGTCGGTTTCTGTCTCGGGCGGGAGGGTCAACCCCACCAGCACCGCCACCTGGTCGGCGCCCATCGCTTCCAGATCGGCGGCCGCCACGGCGACGGACCGACGTCCAAGGAGTCGTGGCGGAACCCAGGCTCGGCGAAAGTGGCTGCCTTCGACGAGCAGGTCGATAGAAGCCACTGCCGACCCGTTGACCAGGAACACGGCTCCGTCGTCGCCAGGACCGACGCTGACCGCGGGTCCCATCGCCAATCCTTGTGTGATTTGGGCAATCAGCCCGAACTCGCCTTCGCCGCCCACCGTGCGTTGACCCATGGACACACGGTAGTCGTCGGACGCTGCCATCTTCCGATCCTCTGGTTCGCATGTCGATCGCACCCGCAGACACCGGGCGATCGACGCGCCAAGAAGGCGTTCACCTCAGACCCGCGGACCAGCAGGAGGCAACCATGTCGTACGACAATGCCTCCTGCCCGCGGGTCTGAGGGTGGGTGCGGAGCAGGTCTCGCACCTCGGCCAGGATCTCGAGGCGGCGTGACTCGGTCGCGGTCAGCACGTAACTTCGGGTCGCGACCAAAGCGACCACCTGCTCCGGGGAATAGGTCGTCGACCAGGGGAAATGCTCCTCGACGACCGGTCCGAACGCAGGTCCCAATCGGATCTCGGGAAGTCCGTCCCAGAGACCAGAAGCTCGCACCTTGATCGCAGATAACTCGCGCAGCCAATCAGAGGCCGGGTCGTCGTCGTTCCAGACCAACCCCAGCCGGCCGGCGGGGCGCAGCACCCGGGCCACCTCGGCGCTCGCCTGCTCCTGGTCGACCCAGTGCCAGGACTGGGCCGCGAGAACAGCATCTGCCGATGCGTCGGGCAGCGGCAGGTTCTCCCCGCGTCCGTTGACACCCCTGATGCCCGGTACGGCTGCACGCAACCCCGCGAGCATCGCCTCCGATGGGTCGACGGCGGTGACGTCCAGGCCGCGGGCCACGAGCAGGCGGGTGAGTTTGCCCGTACCCGCACCGAGGTCGACGACCTGGCGGGCGCCGGGAGGCAACAGCCAATCTACGGCGGCGTCGGGATAGCCGGGGCGCAGAGCGTCGTACGCGTCTGCCGCACCGGCAGACGACCAGGCAGCCGACAGGACCTCGCGCTGCGTCACCGAAGGCCCAGCGGCCGCTCGAGAGCAAGATCGAGCAACCTACTCACCAACGACGTGTAGTCGAGGCCCGAGACTGACCAGAGCAGCGGGTACATCGACGTCGCCGTGAACCCCGGCATCGTATTGAGCTCGTTGACGACGACCGAACCGTCGGGCAACACGAACGTGTCCACGCGGGCCAACCCCTCGACCCCCAGCCGAGTGAACGCCTCCACGGCGAGTGTCTGGACCTGCCGTACCACCTCGTCGGGCAGATCCGCCGGGGCCGCCAGCGTCACCGGCTGGTCGGGCAGGTACTTCGTTTCGAAGTCGTAGAACTTCGACTCGGTGTGCACGATGATCTCGCCGGGCAGCGATGCGGTGGCAGGCTCTGCACCCATCCCGCCCAGGACTGCGCATTCGACCTCCCGCACCCCGACCAGCCCCTGCTCCACGATGACCATCGGGTCGTGCCGACGGGCGAGGTCGATCGCGACCGGCACGTCGGCAGGGTCGGTCACCCGGGTGATCCCGATGGACGAACCGCCACGGGCGGGTTTGACGAACACGGGGTACTCGAGGGTGTTCACCTGCTCCAGGGCAGACGCCGGGTCGGTCCGCCAGAGGGCGTCGGGCACGCTGACGAACGGTCCCACGGGCAACCCTTGCGAGACCAGCTGGAGCTTCATCGCGTACTTGTCTTGGCAGAGCGCACTGGTCAGCACTCCCGCACCGACGTAACGAACGCCCATCATCTCGAACAAGCCCTGGATCGTGCCGTCCTCTCCGAACGGCCCGTGCAGGAGCGCGAAAGCGACATCGATGCGGCACACATCTCTGACCTCGGACCCGTCGCGCACCCCGAGATCGAATCCGTCGGCACCCCGGAGCAGCACGGCGTCGGGGAAGTCGGGCGACACCGTCGGCAATTGGCCGTCGGTGATCGCATACGTGGCTACCACCGATTCAGGCACGATCACCCAACGGCCACCAGGAACGATGCCGACGCACGTGACGTCGAAGCGGTCCCGATCGAGGGCCTTGAGCACGCCGGCTGCGGTCAGACAGGAGATTTGGTGTTCCGAAGAATCCCCTCCGAAGACCAGCAACACCCTCGTACGACTCATATGCGCGCCTCCTGATGGTGGTTGTCGCAGGCGCCCGTCACCCTATGCCCTGGCGGCGTCGACTCCGGACCTACCCCGGGGCTTGGAGCGAGCGGCGGATCGGAACGTGAGTCTTGAGCTTGTCGTCCCAGCGTGTCTCAGGGGCGGGCAACTGCCGTACCTCGGACACCAGATCGGTGATCGCGTTCATGATTCTGTTGGTCGCCTCGGCGACCGTCTCGTGCGTCACGGGAAGCGCGCGCAGGTCGTCGAGTGGAACCGGATCCCCGGCCGTCACCGTGAAGCGGTGTCGTAGGCCGAAGTGGATGGGGAACCTGACCCCTTCAGGCATGAACGCCTGAGCGCCCCACTGACCGATCGGGATCACCGGGACGCCGGTCTCCAGGGCCAGCCGCGCCGTACCCGTGCGGCCCGTCATCGGCCAGCCCTCGGGGTCCTTGGTGAGCGTCCCTTCCGGATAGACAGCCACGCATTTGCCCTCGTCAAGAGCGGATTGAGCCGCCTGAAGAGCTTGAGCGGCGCGATCGGTGCCCCGCTCGACCGGGATCTGCCCGCACGCCCGCGCGAGCCAGCCGATGAACGGTGATCGAAAGAGCTGGATCTTGCCCAGGTAGCGGGGCCACCGACCCGAAAAGATCAGGAACAGGCCGACCACGATCGGGTCGAAGTTCGACGTGTGGTTGGAGACGACGACCACGCCGCCGTCCTGCGGAATCTTCTCCTGTCGGGACCACTCACGACGGCCCAGAATGCGGGACAGGGTCGACGCAACGATGGCCAGCCGGCGAAAGGCTGGCTCAGCCGGTTCGTGGTTGACCTCGG
>JBDHZQ010000092.1:0-9863 GCA_039811945.1 Propionibacteriaceae bacterium | reverse complement strand
TGCAACAACGATGACGATGACGCTGGACGAGGTTCGCAAGACCCGCTTCCACATGTCCCGGCGCAATGGCTACGAAGTGACCGATGTGGACATCTTCGTCGACAAGGTCGAGGCGACGTTGATGGCCTTGACCGAGCAGAACGAGCACCTGCAGCGGCAGGCCGAGGCCGGCGGAACGGGCGGCGACAACGGCGAAGCGCGCGCCGAGGTGGAGCGGCTGCGGGGTGAGGTCGAGCGCCTGCAGCGGGCGAGCCAGGACAGCGCCCACGTGGCCAGCGAGAACGAGCGTCTCCGGGCCGAGCTCGAGCAGGCACGGCACTCTGCCGGCCAGGACCAGAACCTGGTCGAGGAGAACAACCGACTTCGCCAGCAGCTCGAGGCCGCCCACCAGGGGCAGACGGACACGCAGCAGTTGTTCGCCGAGAACGAGCGGCTGCGGGGCCAGGTCGGCGAACTCGACCATCTTCGCGGTCAACTCGGGGAACTGGAGCACCTGCGCGGTCAGGCTGCCGAGGCAGCCAACTTGCGGCAGCAGTTGGCCGAACTCGATCACCTGCGTGGCCAAGCCGCCGAGGCCGACAGACTTCGCGCCCAGGTGGCCGAACTGAGCGCCCGGCCCGCGCAGCAGGGCGGCGGCGTCCAGGTGCCGATGATCGTCAAGGCCAGCCAGGACGCCAGCCCAGCCGTGGTCCAGCTCGTCCAACTCGCCACCGAGCAGGCTGAGCAGGTACTGGGCGAGGCCCAGACCAAGGCTGCTTCCCTGTCGTCCGAGGCTCAGGACCATGCCGAGCGCGTCAAGCGAGAGGCCGACGAGGCCGCTCAGCGCACGACGACCGAGGCGCAGACCGAAGCGCAGCGGCTGCGTGACGAGGCGCAGCAGGAAGCTCATCAGCTGACCCAGGATGCCCGTACCCGCGCCGACCGTGTCGAATCCGAGGCCCGGGTCAACGCCGAGCAAATGGTCCAGGAAGCACAGGGTCGGGCCTCACACGTCGATCGTGAGGCCGCCCAGCGACGCCAGGAGTTGTTCGCGGCCCTGGAGAGCGAGCGCGACGACTTGGTGGGCAAGGTGGGTCATCTGCGTGACTTCGAAAGCACCTACCGGCAGAACCTGGTCGACCACTTGTCGGCCCAGGTCGAGGGCATCAAGTCGGGCGTCTTCGAGCCGTCGAATGTGCCTCACCTGGTGAGCGGCGGTCGTCAGCAAGGCGAGAATTCAGCCACGCCTCGCCTCGACGCGTTGCTGCATCAGCAGGACTGATCGCCGGCCGGGGGCTGAGTGTTGCACGACGTTTCCACTTCTGCCTCGTGACTTCTGTAGCGGGTGTATGGTCCCCTCCACACGTTGACGAGGAGACAGTCATGACATCTGCTGCGCAGGCAGAAGCGGCGGCTGATTCCGGCCTTCCCACGATCCCTGTGGCGGCTGGAGAAGACCCCTGGACCGCCGAGGAACTCGCGGAGGTTCGTCAGGAGCTGGTCGCCGAAGTCGCGCGGATGGAGAAGGCGATCCAGGTGGCACGGGCTGAGCTCGAGGAGTTGCTTCGGGACGGCAGCGACGGCGCCGGTCGCGATCCTGCCGATGTCGGATCGAGCAACTTCGAGCGCGATCAAGAGATGTCTTTGGCCCAGAACGCCCGGGAGATGCTCGAACAGAGCCAGCTCGCCCTTCGGCTCTTCGACGCCGGCCAGTACGGCACCTGCGAAGTCTGTGGGGAACCCATCGGAAAGCTGCGGCTCCAAGTCTTTCCGCGCGCGACGATGTGCGTGACGTGCAAGCAGCGCGAGGAGCGGCGGTAACCGGCGGGCGCGGGGTGATCAGCGCGCGCACAGCGCGCCTGGTGATCGTCGCGGTCGCTGTGATCGGCTTGTGTGCCGACCAGGTCACGAAGGCTGTCGCGGTTGCGAGTCTGGATCCCGACGTTCCGGTCCGTCTGCTCGGCGGCCTCGTCACGCTCCGTCTGATCCGGAATCCGGGGGCTGCGTTCAGCCTCGGGGAGAACGTCACGATCGTCTTCAGCGTGCTCGCCGTGGCGGCTCTCACCTTCGTCTGTGTCTGGCTGGCGCCGCGGGTGCGGGTGCGCAGTTGGGCCATCGTGACCGGCTTGCTCGTGGCGGGAATTGCCGGCAACTTCATCGACCGCGTGTTCCGCGAGCCGGCACCCCTGCACGGGCACGTCGTCGACTTCATCTCGTTGCCGTACTTCGCAGCCATCTTCAACGTGGCGGACATGTGCCTCACGTGCGCCGCGGCGGCCATCTTCGTCATGAGCTTCACGACCAAGACCAGCTTCGACGGCACTGTGACGCATCGCGCCGCCACCCCACCTCCGTCAGCCGAGGACGAGGCGTGAGCATCCACCTCGTGCCCGACGGTCTCGACGGCGAGCGCGTCGACGCTGCCGCGGCGCGAATGACCGGGCTGAGCAGGTCGCGGATCGCGGAGATCGCCGGAGACGGAGGGGTACGGCTCGACGGCCGGACCGTCGGCAAGTCGGACCGCGTGACTGCCGGCTCCATGCTGGAAGTGGAGCTCCCGTCTGTGCCGTCCGGAGTGCAGGTGGTTCCTCGCACGGTGGCCGGGATCGCCATCGTCCATGACGACGCCGACATCGTGGTCGTCGACAAGCCGCCGGGTGTGGCCGCTCATCCGAGTCTCGGGTGGGACGGTCCATCGGTCGTGGAACACCTGGCCTCCGCAGGCTTCAGGATCTCCACCTCCGGTGCTCCCGAGCGGCAGGGGATCGTTCAGCGGCTCGACGTCGGAACCTCGGGACTGATGGTGGTGGCCAAGAGCGAGCGGGCCTACACCGTGCTCAAGCAGGCTTTTCGCGACCGGGCGGTGGCAAAGACGTACCACGCCTTGGTCCAAGGCCACCCGGACCCGTTCGAAGGAACCGTGGAGGCGCCGATCGGCAGGCACCCAGGTGCCGACTGGAAGATGGCGGTGGTCGCCGGAGGCCGGCACTCCGTGACCCACTACACGACGTTGGAGGCCCATCGTGCCGCCACGTTGTTGGAGATCCACCTCGAGACGGGTCGAACACATCAGATCCGGGTGCACATGGCGGCGATCAAGCATCCGTGCGTCGGAGACCCGCTGTACGGCGCCGATCCGGTGCTAGCCAGGCGACTTCATCTCGATCGCCAATGGCTTCACGCCGTCGAATTGTCGTTCGTGCATCCGGGCAGCGGCGAAGACGTGACCTTCGTTTCGCCCTATCCGCAAGACTTGGCACAGGCGCTGGAGCTCCTGCGCGGCTGATGAATCCCCGGTAGGGTCGCACCCGTGCGGAGAGCAAAGATCGTGTGCACCTTGGGCCCTGCCACCGCGGGCGACCAGATGCCGAAACTCGTCGAAGCAGGCATGGACGTGGCTCGCCTCAATATGAGCCACGGCGACTACCCCGACCACGAACTGCGACTTGCCGAGGTACGGGCAGCGGCCGACGCCGCCCGCAAGCCGGTCGCGGTGTTCGCCGACCTCCAGGGCCCGAAGATCCGCCTCGGCCGGTTCGCCGACGGCCCGGTCGAACTCGTGAACGGTGCCGAATTCACGATCACCGTCGAGGACGTGCCCGGCGACGTGCACCGGTGCTCGACGACTTTCAAGGGGCTTCCCGGCGACGTCGGCCCCGGCGACACGATCCTGATCGACGACGGTCGCATCGAACTGCGCGCCACCCGCGTGACCGACACCGACGTGACCTGCGAGGTCGTGGTCGGGGGCATCGCGAGCAACAACAAGGGCATCAACTTGCCCGGGGTCGCCGTGAGCGTGCCGGCCCTCAGCGAGAAGGACAAGGACGACCTTCGGTGGGCTTTGCGCAACGGCGTCGACATGGTCGCTCTGTCGTTCGTGCGGAGCGCGAAAGACATCGTGGACGTGCATCGGATCATGGACGAGGAAGGTCGCCGGGTTCCGGTCATCGCCAAGATCGAGAAGCCCCAGGCGGTCGACAACCTCGACGACATCATCGACGCGTTCGACGCGTTCATGGTCGCCCGCGGCGATCTCGGTGTCGAACTCCCGCTCGAAGAAGTGCCGCTCGTGCAGAAGCGGATCATCCGGGCGGCCCGCAAGTGGGCCAAACCGGTGATCGTCGCCACGCAGATGCTCGAGTCGATGATCTCGGCTCCGCGCCCGACTCGGGCCGAGGCCTCCGACGTGGCCAACGCGATCCTCGATGGCACCGACGCGGTCATGCTGTCGGGCGAGACGAGCGTCGGCGCGTTCGCTATCGAGGCCGTGTCGGTCATGAACCGCATCATCACCAGCGTCGAAGAGCACGGGTTCGCCTCGATTGCCGAGATCGAGTGGGATCCCCACACCTCGGGCGGAGTCATTGCCATGGCCGCTGCCGAGGCGGCCAACCGGTTGGGCGCTCGCTACCTGGTGGCGTTCTCGAAGTCGGGAGACACCGCGCGGCGACTTTCCCGCTTGCGTGCCGAGATTCCCGTTTTGTGCTTCACGCCCAGCTCACAGACCCGGCAAGAAATGGCGCTGGCCTGGGGCGTCCGCGCCTGGACGACGGGGGAGTACACCGAGATCCAGGATCTGCTCGACGCGGTCGACGGCATCATCGGGCGCGAGCAGTTGGCCAACCGCGGTGACCGCATGATCGTGGTGTACGGCTCCCCGATGGGGATCCCCGGCAAGACCAACACGTTGCAGGTCCACCGGTTCTATCCCCGGGGCGGCTGGAACCTCGACGAAGCCTAGGTCGCCTGGGAGAGTGCCCGAGAGGGGAGTCGAACCCCTATGCCCGTGAGGGCAGACGGGTTTGAGCCGTCCGCGTATGCCATTCCGCCACTCGGGCCTGAGTGCCTCGCCGATTCTGCCACAACCTCACGGTCTCCCGCTGAGCGGGCTCGGTCACGGTGAATTTCGTTGTCTGGATTGGGCTCTTACATGTCGAGATCACAGACCAGGGCCTGAGATGGAAGAATGTGGGTCGTGAGTGACGAACGCAAGACGAAGAGCCCAGATTCTGCTGGACGGCGGATTCTGGTTGCAGAAGACGAGGCGCTGATCAGGCTCGACCTCGTCGAACTGCTGAGCGAGAACGGCATGCAGGTGATCGGGCAGGCCTCCAACGGAGAGGAAGCCGTGGAGCTGGCGCGCTCGCTGCGGCCGGACGTCGTCGTCATGGACGTCAAGATGCCCAAGCTCGACGGGATCAGTGCTGCCGAGCTTATCGCCGGCGAACGGATCGCTCCGGTCGTGATCCTGACGGCTTTCTCCCAGCGCGAGTTGGTCGAACGGGCGAGCGAAGCGGGCGCGATGGCGTACGTGGTCAAGCCCTTCGACTCCTCGGATGTGGTGCCGGCGATCGAGATCGCCGCCGCACGGTTCGCGCAGATCCTGGCCGTCGAGGCCGAGGTGAGCGACCTGCAGGATCGTCTCGCATCGCGCAAGGCCGTCGACCAGGCCAAGGGCCTGCTCCAGGAGGCTCTCGGGCTCAGCGAGGCGGAGGCCTTCCGGTGGATCCAGAAGACCGCCATGGACCTGCGCAAATCCATGCGCGAGGTCGCAGAGGGTGTGATCGACCACAACAAGGCCGGCAAGACTCCGAGCGGCAAGGCGAAGAAGTCCTGACGGCGATTCTGCCGTGGTGACGCGAGGGCTCAGCCCTCGGGGAGGTGTGACACCTGCTGGAGTTGGCAGGTGAGTCGAGCCGTACAGACCCGATCACCGCTGTCGTCGACGATGACGATGTCGTAACTCACGGTACGGCTTCCCAGGAAGAGCGGCCGTGCCGTACCCGTCACCCAGCCGGAACGAACCGCCTTGTGATGGGTGGCATTGATGTCGACGCCGATCGGTACCAGCTGACGGTCGCGGCCGTAGGCATACGCAGCCATGGAACCGAGCCCCTCGGCCAGCGCGCAACTCGCGCCGCCGTGGAGGAGCCCCATGGGTTGGGTGTTTCCCTCGACGGGCATCCGGCCCACCGTCTGCTCCGCGGTGAGCTGTAGCACCTCGACGCCCAAGCGGTCTTCCAGCGGGCTTCGCAGGCAAGTGGCCCAGTCGGGGAGGTCGGTCATGGGCGCTATCCAAGCCTATAGAGTCCCCAGCATGTCCATGACGGCGCAGGAACGGCCCCGGCTGCTGCTGATCGACGGCCACTCCGTCGCCTATCGGGCGTTCTTCGCCCTCCCGGTCGAGAACTTCTCGACCACCACGGGGCAGCACACGAACGCCGTCTACGGGTTCACCTCGATGCTGATCAACGTGCTCCGCGACGAGCAGCCGACTCACCTGGCGGTCGCGTTCGACGTGTCACGCAAGACATTCCGCAGTGAGATCTACCCCGACTACAAAGCCAACCGGACGACCTCACCGGCCGAGTTCTCCGGGCAGGTGGCCCTGATCAAGGAGGTGCTCGACGCCCTCAACGTGATGCATGTCGAAGTCGAGGGGTACGAAGCCGACGACATCATCGCCACCCTGGCCACCAGGGCACCGCTCGAGGGCCTGGACGTGCTGATCTGCACCGGCGACCGCGACGCGATGCAGCTCGTGAGCGACCACGTGACGGTTCTGTATCCCCGTCGGGGGGTGTCGGACTTAGCGCGCATGACGCCGGCGGCGGTCGAGGAGCGCTACTTGGTGACGCCTCGTCGGTACCCCGAACTCGCCGCGCTGGTCGGCGAGACCAGCGACAACTTGCCCGGGGTGCCGGGAGTGGGTCCGAAGACGGCCGCGAAGTGGCTGGCGACGTACGACGGGCTGGAGAACTTGGTCAGGAACGCACCGGACATCAGCGGCAAGGTCGGCGACTCGTTCCGCGCCCACCTCGACAACGTGGTCACCAACCGGCGGGTCAACGCGTTGCTGCGTGATCTCGACCTGCCCATCGAGGTCGGTCAGCTGGAGCGGCGGGCCTGGGACCGTGAAGCCGTACACACCCTGTTCGACGGGCTCGAGTTCCGCGTGCTGCGCGACCGGCTGTTGGAGACTCTGCCGCCGGAAGAGACTCAGGCCGAGGGCGGGTTCGAGGTGGCCGGCGACGTGCTCGCGGCAGGCGAGGTACGGCATTGGCTGGCTCAGCACGGTGGTGGTCAGGTGACCGGCATCGACGCGATCGGACATTGGGGATCGGGCACCGGTGATCTCGCCGCGCTGGCGATCGCCAGCGCCGACGGCAGCGGCACCTACATCGACGTGTCCGACGTTTCGCCCGACGACGACGAGGCCTTGGCGAGCTGGCTGGCAGATCCGTCGTACCCCGTAGCCCTGCACAACGCCAAAGGTCCGCTGCTGGCCTTGTGGGAGAGAGGTTGGGAACTCGATGGACTGGTCAGCGACACTCAGGTCGCGGCTTACCTGCTGCGCCCGGACCAGCGCACGTACGACCTGGCCGACCTCGCGCTGCGTCACCTCAATCGTGAGCTCCGGGTCGACGCGACCGGGGAGTCGGAGCCCAGCGACCAACTCGAACTCGACTTCGGCGACGACGATTCCGGAGCCGCGGAGGCGGTGGCTGCCGCCACCGTCCGGGCACGGGCCGTCATCGACCTGGCCCAGGCGTTGGCCGTCGAGTTGGAGGAGAAGGGAGGCACCAGCCTCCTGCGCGACGTGGAGCTTCCCTTGCTGCGCACGTTGGCGACGATGGAACGTACGGGGATCGCGGTCGACAGCGACCTGCTCGACAGCCTGCGCCGAGGGTTCGACAGCCGGGTGCTGGCGGCCGAACAGGCTGCCTACGGCGTGATCGGCAAGCCCATCAACCTCGGCTCGCCGAAGCAACTCCAGGTGGTGTTGTTTGACGAACTACAGATGCCGAAGACCCGCCGGACCAAGTCCGGCTACACCACCGACGCCGACGCGCTGGAGGGACTGTTCGCGAAGACCGAGCACCCGTTCCTGCGGCACCTGCTCGAACACCGCGACGCGATCAGGTTGAGGCAGACGGTCGAGGGTCTCCAGAAGTCGGTGGCCGACGACGGGCGCATCCACACCACCTACGGGCAGACCATCGCGGCGACCGGCCGGTTGAGTTCGATCGACCCCAACCTGCAGAACATCCCGATCCGCACCGTCGAGGGCCGACGGATTCGAGAGGCGTTCGTGGTCGGCCCGGACTTCGACTGCCTGATGAGCGCGGACTACAGCCAGATCGAGATGCGGATCATGGCCCATGCCTCGGCCGACGCCGGGCTGATCGAGGCGTTCAAATCCGGTCACGACTTCCATACGGTGATGGCAGCCCGGGTCTTCGACGTCGCGCCGGGGCTGGTGACGGTGACCCAGCGGGCGCGCATCAAGGCGATGAACTACGGCTTGGCGTACGGCTTGTCCGCCTTCGGGCTCGGGCAGCAGTTGGGAATTCCGCCGTCCGAGGCCAAGGTGCTGATGGACGAGTACTTCACCGAGTTCGGCGGGGTGCGCGATTACCTGCACGGGGTCGTCGAGGTGGCCCGCAAGACCGGTTACACGGAGACGATCCTGGGCCGCCGCCGATACCTGCCCGATCTCGGGTCGTCGAACAGACAGCGACGGGAAATGGCAGAACGGATGGCCCTGAACGCCCCGATCCAGGGCTCGGCCGCCGACATCATCAAGGTCGCGATGCTCGACGTCGAGCAGGCACTCCTCGACGCGAACCTGCGCAGCCGGATGCTGCTCCAGGTTCACGACGAACTTGTGCTGGAAGTCGCGGCGGGCGAACGAGAGCAGGTGCGCGAGTTGGTCTCCGAACGGATGGCCCATGCCGTCCCTTTGGACGTACCCCTCGACGTCTCGATCGGTGTCGGTCGTTCCTGGTTCGACGCCGCCCACTGAAGCCGCCCAATTTGGCCCGGGCCTCCGGCACCGGCCGCCGGACGGGGGCATCGTCCGATCCCCGGGAACGGCATACTCTGCGCCTGTGAGTTGGGAGACACAGGAGATGGTCGCGCGGGATTTCGTACCTCCGGGGTGGTTGGACGCACCACCACGCCTCTCGGAGCGACACGCGTGGGTGTATCCGGTAGCTGTGGCCTACTTCCAGGCTCGGCGCCACCTGCGATGGATAGCCAGCGGCAACCGGTGGGCTACCACCCGCAGTCGTGAGGCACTGCCGTACCTGGTCAGGAAGCATCGATCGCCCCTGTTGCGGCGGCTGGGTGATACCGAGATGACGCTTCAGCACGGCAAGGTCGTCAATCTGACGCTGGCGTCGCCGCAGGTGGACACGCTCCTGATCAGGCCCGGAGAGACCTTCTCGTTCAACCGGATCGTGGGCAACTGCACGGCCCGCAAGGGCTACGTCGAGGGCATGAAGTTGTCGGGCGGCTCGTCGATCCCCGGCGTCGGTGGCGGTTTGTGCCAGCTCGCGAACCTCGTGATCTGGATGTGCCTTCACAGTCGACTCACGATCGTGGAACGAAGCGAGCACTCCTTCGACCCGTTCCCCGACAGCTTCCGCACCGTCCCCTGGGGGATCGGGGTTTCGATCGTCTACAACTACCTCGACCTCGTGATCCGCAACGACACCGACTCCACGTACCAGCTCAAGGTCACGGTCGGCGAGACTCACCTCGAAGGCGAACTCCGCGCCTCGGATCCGGAACCCCGTCGGGCGCGCGTCCGTGCTCGGGACGAGCACTTCGTCAGGTACGGCGGCCGGGTTTTCCGGCGCAACGAGATCTGGCGCGAATGGCTGTCGGCGGCATCGGGCGACGTGGAGGCGGAGGAGTTGCTCCAGCGCAATTGCGCGCTGGTGACGTACGAACCACCCGCGACGGCAATCGTTCTCGCCGCCGACCCCGCGTTGGACGCACACCGAACGCGCCGGTAGGCTTCGCTACAGCGCTGTGACCTGCGTGGCTTCGGCATGGAGTAGGTCGCGTTCGTCACGATCCACTGAGGCGTACGA
>JBDHZQ010000091.1:0-9944 GCA_039811945.1 Propionibacteriaceae bacterium | reverse complement strand
CCATCACGCTCGTCTCGAGCAAGGGCCCGGTCATGATCCAGGTTCCGAGCGTGCGGGGCAAGGGCAAGGACGAGGCGGCCAAGATCCTCGCCAACGCAGGATTCCAGACCGCAACCAAGGCCATCGTGGCCGGCGGGATCGCGTTTGGGATTGCGTACGGCACCGACCCTGCCGCCGGTACGTCGGCACCCGAAGGCTCGACCGTCACGATCCTGATCGGCTAGTCCCGCATGGTGACCGGGGACCTGTCGCCCGCGTACGGCCTGGCCAACCCTCCGTTCGGGGTCGGGCACGGCCGGTCCCTGTCGCACTACGTCTCCGGGTTCACTCAGAACGCAACGCCGTACCAGGCCTTCCGCTACACCTCCTCGACCTACGACGCGTACGGCCTGGTCGGCACGATGAGGTTGGCCTGGTCCTTGCCGCCGCTGTTCGTCTCGCTGCCCGAGAACCCCAGACCCGGCATCGTCGGCCAACGGATCCCGAACTCGGCCGGTCTGCTCGTCGTCTCGGAGCACCCGGCGTACGCCCAGGCCGTGCTCGACGCGGCCCTCCCGGCGATCACTGCCTTCGCACGGCTTCGCCCCCTCGACCTCGCTGTCGACCACCAGTCGCTCACCGTCCAGCAGGTTCCCGGAGCCGACGGCCTGACGCCCTACATGGAAGATCTCGCGATCGTCGCCGGATCGATCAACCGCGAGCGTGGGTTGTCCGGATTCGCCGTACCCGCACCCGTCGGGGTGGGCTGGTACGGCTTCCCTGGCTACCAGTACGTCGCCCGCGACGACCGGGTGCTCGGCGCCGCGCCCGTCGTTCGGCACGGCACCGACGACGAGGCGCTCGACCTCGTGGTCAGCCCACCCGGCGCTGCGCTGCCTGCCCTCGGATTCGCCCATCGCTACCTGACCACGAGCGGCAGCGGGTCGGACACGACAACCCACACCAACCACGAGTACCTGGTCGGGCTGACGCTGCCGGTGAGCTTCGGGCGCATCTCGATGGATTGGCGGGGCTTCGCTGCTCCGGTGATGTTCTTCCATCCGTCGTTCGACCAGCAGCACACGATCCAGTGCGACGACTCGGAGTTCGCCGCCGACGTAGCGCGCCCGATGCTCGACTTCCTGACCGAGATGAACCCGCCGCCGTGGTGCGTCTACGGCACCACCATGTGGTTCCGGCCAGAGACGCCGGTCGGTCCCGAGGCCGTCGACTGGACGATCCGATTCGCTGCCGAGTTCTTCGCCCGCGTCTCCGACCGCGTCTGGTCCCGGCTGGGCGTGCCGGGCAACCCGTTCAGGCCGGCCTGGGTGTGAACGACCAGCCCCGGAACGCGGGGTGCGCTCCGGGGCCGGTCGAGCCGTACCTGGACAGGACCGGTCTATTCGTCGGGCTGCCGCACTCCGATCGTGAGCAACAGGTTCGCGTACAGCCTCTGGTCGCCTGTGGAGACGACGCAGCACAGGTCGTCGGCCTTGGCCAGGTCGTAGAAGTCGAACCTCGGCACCTCGGTGAAGGGAATCCCCGGCAGCATCGAGCGGTAGTCGTCGTGCGCGGGTACGTGCACCTGCTCGGCATCGGGAGCCGGCACCATGATCGCCGCCGCCTCGATCGGGATCGTCTTCTTGAGAACCTCGAGCACCTCGTTCACGGTGAGCAGTCCAGGGGCCAGATTGAGCGCGATCCGCTCGGCCCGAGGGTGCACCCACACGGCGTGGGGGTAGTTGCTGTCGGCGAGCAGGATGGTGGCCCCGTGCCCGGCTGCTGCGAGAACCCGCAGCAGCTCAGGATGGGTCATCGGGCCGTACAACATCTCACAGCTCCTGCAGGACGTCACCGCACAGGTGTACCTGGACGCCCATCGCCTCGAACATCGCCGCCTTGGCGATGAGCGCACGGTCGGCGGTCTCGGCATCGGGTGCGTAGACCACGTTGAGGTGGTTGGCCTTGTGGCGGGCCATCAACTGATCGCGCGACACGCCGTGCAGGATCGCGTTCATGATCGGCCATTCCTTGTTGGTGGAGTTCAGCCGACGCTGCACCTCCTCGTCGGGCATCTCGATGCAGGTGCCCCGGCCGAGGTCGACATGCAATTCGCCACCCTCGACGAAGACCCGCGACCAGACGATCTCGCCCGGCTTGGAGACGCCGGCCAGCGTGCCGCCGCCGAGCGGGAAGAAGTAGTACGACTGACGGTAGCTGTGAGCCTGGTCGTACCCGCCCAGGTGCGACGCGGGCACCGATCCCGAAATCTCCAACACCCACACGAAATCGTCGCCCCAGTCGTCGCCCCACCGCACGTCGTGGAGTGTCGTCGAGGGATCGAGGCCCATCGCGGTCCAGACCCGGTTCGTGACCAGTGCATCCACGGCCACGCCCTCGTCGACCTCGTTGAAGTGCGGCAAGGCGCGACCCTCGTAGAGCACCCGCGACCCGTCACGGGAGGTCACCGGCGGCCGGTTCGGGTCGTTGAGCAGTCCTTCGGCGAGATCGGAGGCAGGAACGACGTCCTTCAGGCCTTGCTGGTACTGGATGCCCACGGCGTCGGCGCCGAAGTCGTCGGCCATGCGCAGCGCGGCGACGTACATCTTGAACTGGCTGTTCAACTGCTCGTCGGTGAGGTTTTCCTTCCAGTCGCCGTCGTTGTCGACGTGGAACGTCATGCCCCGCTCGTCCAGCCAGGCGCGGACGGCCGCCGCCTCGGCATCGGTCACGTTCTTCATCTCCGCGACCAGGGCAGACTGGCTGAGGCGCTCCTTGTAGATGCCCGTCGGGTTGAGCAGTTCGTCGTCGATCAGAGCGTTGTACATGCCCATGCAGAACTCGTCGAAGACGGCCAGGATCGCCTTGTCGGTCTTCACCTGCTCGGCCAGCGCGACACCGAGACGCTTCTCCTCGGAGTCGGGAAGGCTCGGCAGGGGACGTACGTGAGAGATGTCGTGGACGATTTCACCGGTCTCGAGCCACGTCTTGAGCTGTTCCTTGGCCCAATCGTCGGTGAAGTCCTTGCTCCACAGCGCCGAGTGCTTGACACCCATCTTCGTGAGCGAGCCGGTCAGATTGAGCAACCCGACGAGCCCGGGGAAGTCGCCGGCGAAGTTCGCGACGACGAGGATCGGGCCGGTGTGGTCGCGCAGACCGGCCAGGATGTGGTGGCTGTACTGCCAGACGGCCTCGATGACGACCAGTGGCGCGTCGAGCGGGATCGTCGCCATGACGTCCATCCCTCGGCGCTGGTTGTCGATGAAGCCGTGACCCTTGGTCGGGTCCACTCCGTGTGCGCGCTTGACGGTCCAGCCGAGTTCGGCGGCTGCAGCTGCGAACGCGGCTTCGACCTGCTGTTGCATGTCCCAGGTCTTGACGTTCGTCGTCAGCCGCAGGTCGCCGTTGGCGACCGAGTAGATGGTCTTCGGTTCCGCTTCCGGCCGCTGGGTGACGGTCGGGAACGCGTACGTGGTCATGACTTTCCTCCTGGTAGTCGGATGGGCGAAAACTCTGTTTGGTCGTCGGTGACGACGGTGGGTACGACGACGCGACGGCCTGGGCCGTCGTACCCGGCGATTCGTTCCACGAGCAGCTCTGCTGCCCGCTGGCCCAGCTCACGGGCCGGCAGATGGGTGACGATCATGCCCCGCGGCTGGAACAAGCTCAGCGGGAGTTCCCCGAGCGACGCAACCCCGACAGACTCGAGGGTGAGGCCTCGGCCCATGACGTGGCGGACGGCCCCGACCGCCAGCCGGTTGTTGGCTCCGAAGACCGCGTCGGGAGGCTCGGCCAGGGCGAGCAGCGCTGCAGTTTCTTCGTCGCCGGTGTCGACGGTGTACGGCCCCCGCCGCAGCAGCTCCGGCGGCGGTTCGGTTCCGGTCACTTCGAGCCACGCCTGTCGCCACCCCTCCGCGCGCCTGTCAGCGGTCATGACCCCCTCGGGCCCCGAGACACAAGCGACACGGTGGGCACCGGCCTCGAACAGCTGCCGGGTTGCCGACCGGGCTCCTTCGACGTTGTCCACCACGACGGTGTCCACGTCGTAGCTCGGCGCGTCACGATCGACGCACACCACGGGCACACCACGCTCCAAGGCCAGGTCGAGCCGCGTCGACAGCCCCGAGGGAGCCACGATGATGCCGGCGACGGGGTCGCCTACCGCCACGCGGAAGAACTCGGTTTCCGCGTCGAGATCCTCGTCGGTGTTGCCGAGCATCACCGACAGTCCGGCCGTACGGGCCACGTCGGTGACCGCCCTGGTCATCTGGGTGAAGAACGAGTTCTCGATGTCGGGGATGAGCATCGCGACGATCTCCGACGACTGGGTTCGCAGCCTTCGGGCGTTTCGGTTGGGGACGAAGTCGAGTTCCGCAGCGGCAGCACGTACGGCGGAGGCCTTCTCCTCCGACACTTTCGTGCCGTTGAAGACGCGCGACACCGTGGCAGGTGACACACCGGCGCGCAGGGCTACGTCGTAAATGGTGGTCATGCCGTACCGCCTGCGAACCAGTCGCGCAGGGCGACGTATGCGGACACGAACCGTTCGAGCCGTTCGCCGTACATCTCGGCTCGCCTGCTCGGCTCGTAGGTGCATTCGACGACCGACAGGTTCGGCGCAGCGCTGAACTCCTGCAGACCGAGACCGACCAGCCCGGTCAACGCCACGCCGAGCGAATTCGCGCCCGAGGTCACCGACCGACGGCGCACCGGGCGACCCCACACGTCCGCGAACATCTGCAACCAATCGCCGCTGGCGGCTCCACCACCGACGACGTCGACGCTCTCTCCCTCGCCGACGAGGGGTTCCATGCACAGCGCGAGACCGAATGCCACGCCTTCGAGCACCGCTCGAGTCATCTGCGCGCGACCGTGATGGCGCCGCAGCCCCAGCATGACGCCGGAGGCGTGCGGGTCCCACCACGGCGACCGTTCGCCGGTGAGGTACGGCAGGAAGAACAGTCCGTCGGCGGCGGCTTCGACGGTCATGGCTTCGCCGACCAGGTCACCGATCGACCAGCCAGGAGCGACGCTGTCGCGCAGCCACTCCAGCGTGCCGGCACCGGCCTGGGTCGTGGCGGTCGGCGTGAACAGGCCCGGCACCACGTGGGCCAGCGTGAACGAGCGGCGCAAAGGGTCGAGCACCGGGGTGGCGGTGGCCCGGGCGTACCACGCCGACGTGCCGAGGCAGACGTATCCCGGCTGACCGGGTGTCACGCAACCGACGCCTGCGGCGGCCATCGGTCCGTCACCTCCTCCCGCGACGACCAGCGTCGACGTGTGCAGCCCCAGTTCCGCGGCCGCCGAGCGCGTGAGCGGACCGAGCACCGAACTGGATTCGACGACGAGCGGGAGCAACCGGGATTCGATCCCGGACGCGGTCACCAACTCGTCGGACCACGCATGTTCCGCCAGGTCGTAGGCGGCTGTGGACGACGCGTCGCTGACATCGGTCGCGATGATGCCCGTGAGACGGGCATTCACGTAATCCTTGTGGCCGACCGCCCGGTACGTACGAGCGATCGTGTCGGGCTCGTGGGCGCTGAGCCACATCAGTTTCGGCAGCGTGTACGTCGCGGCCAACCGGTTGCCCGTCAGCGTGTAGCCGTGGTCCGCGCCGACCTCGGCTTCCAATCGAGCCGCCTCGCTCGCGGCCCGTTGGTCCGACCAGATGATGGCGGGGCGCACGGGAGTGCCCGCGTCGTCGAGGCAGCAAACAGCCATCATGGTGCCGCCGACACAGATGCCGGCGATCTCCGCGGGACCGACCCTCGCCTCTTCGAGAAGTCGGCGGGTGGCTTCGACGACTGCGCGCCACCAGTCGTCGGGGTTCTGTTCGGCGATGGAGCCGGAACCGTAATGGGTGGGATAGGCACACGTCGCCGACGCGACGAGAGTCCCGTCGGCGGTGTGCAGCGATGCCTTGTTACCTGAGGTTCCCAGGTCGTGTGCGATGAGCACGACAGCCTCCCGACGTCGGCTGAGTACGGGATTCGAGCCCGCACCCAGCCGACGCTGGCTAGATCACTGGTAGAGGACGGCCTGGATCTTGGGATCGTTGATGTTGGTCTTGTCGTACCAGTAGAAGCCGGTGTCGATGGTCTTCGGCAGCGTCTCCTTGTTGATCGCCTTGACGGCGGCCTTGACGGTCTCGGCGCCCATGCCGACCGGGTTCTGCGTGATCGCGCCGGCCATCAGGCCGCTGTTGATCGCGTCGATCTGAGCCTTACCCGAATCGAATCCGACGATGACCAGACCGGTCTTCTTGGCCTCTTCGACGCCCTTGACGACACCGATGGCCGACCCCTCGTTGGAGCCGAAGATGCCCTTGAGGTCGGGGTTGGCCGCGATGATCGCCTTGGTGATGTCCGCGGACTTCGCCTGGTCGCCACCGCCGTACTGGGCCGGCAGCACGGTCACGCTCGGGCAGTTCGCCTTCATGCCCTCGAGGAAGCCGTCACGACGATCGGTGCCGGACTTGGAGGTCTGGTCGTGCACGACCAGAGCGACCTTGCCCGCGCCGCCGATGAGCTGGCACATGTGCTTCGCGCCTTCGGACGCGGCAGCCTTGTTGTCGGTGGCAGCGGTCGTCAGCGGGATGTCGGAGTCGACGCCGGAGTCGAAGGCAATCAGCGGGATGCCCTGGCTCTTGATCTGGGCCAACGGCGCAGCGGCGGCCTTGCTGTCGAGCGCGGCGAAGGCAATCGCGTTGGGCTTCTTGGCGATCGCGTTCTGGAGCATGTTGATCTGGGATTCGACTTCGGTCTCGCTGGCGGGACCTTCGAACGTCACCTTGACGCCTTCCTTGGCTGCCTCGTCCTCGGCGCCCTTCTTGACGGCCTGCCAGAACTGATGCTGGAAGCCCTTGGAGACGATGGCGATGTACTTCTGGCCACCCGCGGCCGAAGAGGCACCGCCGGCTGCGCTGCCGGAGGCGGCGGGTGTGGCCGATGTGCCCGTCGAGCATGCCGCCAGCGCGAATGCTGAGGCCAGGGCGAGCGCCGCCAGGCCCTTGGTCGTGGAACGCATGAGATTGATCCTTTCCGGACGGTTGTTGAGGGTGGTGACTAGTGGACGGACTCGCGGCGGGTACGCATCTGGTCGGCGTACACGGCGAGCAGGATGACGATGCCGAGGATGACGTTCTGCCATTCCTGAGGCACAGAGATGATCTGGAGACCGTTGTTGAGCACCGAGATGATCAGTGCCCCGATCACGGTGCCGAGGATCGACCCCTTACCGCCGGACAACGACGTACCCCCGATGACGACTGCCGCGATCGCTTGGAGTTCGTAGCCGGCACCGGTCGCCGGTTGGGCAGAGCCGAGACGCGCCGAGATCATGACGCCGGCCAGGCCCGTGAAGAGGCCTGCGGTGGCGTAGATGATGACGAGCCACTTCTTGACGTTGATCCCGGACAGGGCGGTGGCTTCTTCGTTGGAGCCGATGGCGAGGTCGTACCGGCCGAGCACGGTCCGGTTGAGCAGAACCCCCGCGATGATCGCAGCGAGCAGGAAGATCAGTACGGCGTTGGGGAAGTTCCGTGGCAGGGGCACCCCAGGCATGAACGAATCGTCGATGAGAGTGCCGGTCGACAAGTTCGTGTAGCCGGATTCAGGGGTGAAGTAGATCGGAGCCTTGTTCGAGACGACGAGCGCTAGTCCTTGGCTGACGAGCATCATCGCGAGCGTCGCGATGAACGGAGGCAGGCGCAGGATCGTCACGTTCAGACCGTTCACTGCGCCGAGCAGTCCGCCGAACAAGATCGCACCGATGACTCCGAGCACGACCGGCCAGCCCCACGTCACGATGAACGTCGCGCTCATGACCGCACACAGCGCCATCCCCGTACCTACCGAGAGGTCGATGCCGCTCGTGATGATGACGAGCGTCGCACCGAGGGCGAGCAGCCCGATCACCACCGTGGAGAACAAGATCTGAGTGACGTTGGTGTACGTCGGGAACACGTCGGGGCTCGCGATCGCGAACACGACGAAGATGACGATCAGGCCACCGAACGCGAGCAACTGTTGGAGCTGCTGTCGGATCGCTGCGCCGCGGGAACTCTTCGCGGCCGGAGCCGGCGTTCCCGAGCCCGGATCAGTGGGCGCTGTGGCGGTCGTCGTCGAGTTTTGGGTCATCGATGTTCCTCTCCGGATTCGGGGGAGATCTCTTCGTCGTCTGGGTGGGTGGCCAGTGCCATGATCGATTCCTGGGTTGCCGTGTCGGACGACAGAGTGCCGGTGATCCGGCCCTCGCTCATCACCACGACGCGGTGGCTGAGGCGCAGCACCTCGGGCAGTTCGGAGCTGATCATGATGATCGACTTACCCTCGGCCGCGAGGCGGTTCAGGAGGGTGTAGATCTCGTCCTTGGCTCCGACGTCGATCCCGCGGGTCGGCTCGTCGAAGATCAGGACGTCGCAGTTCTTGACCAGCCAGCGGCCGATGACGACCTTCTGTTGGTTGCCCCCGGACAGGTTCTTGACGAACTGGTTGATGCTGGGCGTCTTGATGCGCAGTGCGGTCTTCTGCTGCTCGGCGGCCACCGCGATCTGCTTGTCGTTGACGAACCCGAACTTGGAGAACTTGTCGCCCAGCGACGAGATCGCGATGTTCGACGCCACCCGATGGGTCAGCATCAGCCCGAATTGCTTGCGATCCTCCGATAGGTACCCGATCCCGGCCTTGGCCGCCGCGGCCGCATTGGTCGGGTTGACCGTCTTGCCCCGCAACTGGATCGTGCCACTGACCCGTGGGTCGGCGCCGACAATCGCACGCGCGACCTCCGTCCGGCCGGCACCCATCAGTCCCGCGAAGCCCAGGATTTCGCCTTCGTAGAGGTCGAAGTCGATGTCCTTGAGGAGCGACTTGGTGGCCAAACCGCGCACGCTGAGCGCCACGGGCCGGTCACTGCGCACGTTCTCGGGCCGGGCACTGGTGTCGATGGCCCGCCCGACCATCTTCGAGATGACCTGGTCGATCGTCGTCGTGGCCATGTCCATCGTGTCGATGTACTGGCCGTCACGGATCACCGTGATCCGATTGGCGATCCGCTTGAGTTCGGGCATCCGGTGCGAGATATACACGACGCCCGTCTCCGGCGTCACGAACCGTCGGATCATGTCGTGGAGCGTGTCGACCTCGGCGTCGTTGAGCGCGGCGGTCGGCTCGTCCATGATCAGGACCTTGGCGTCGTACGACAATGCCTTCGCGATCTCGACCATCTGCTGTTTGGCTACCGACAACGTGCCGACGATCGTGTTCGGCTTGAGCGGCAGCCCCAGCCGGTCGAGCAGTTCGGCCGCCTTCTGCTCCAGGGCCTTGGGCTTGGTCAGAAATCCACCCGTCAACGGCTCGCGCCCGATGAAGATGTTCTGGGCGACCGTCAGATGCGGCATCAGGTTGAACTCCTGATGGATGATCGACAATCCCCTCTCCTGAGCCTCCTTGGGGCTCCGCACATGGAGCGGCTCCCCGTTGATCCAGAAGGAACCTTCTTCGATCGGGTAGATACCCGTGAGCAGCTTCATCAACGTGGACTTGCCGGCACCGTTTTCGCCGACGAGTGCCAGAACTTCGCCCTTGCGCAGGTCGAACCGCATCCCAGACAGCGCCTTGACGCCAGGAAAGGTCTTCGTCACCCCTTCGGCCTGCAGCAGCAGGTCGGGGTCATGCGCGCCCAGCGCAGTCTCGACAGGCACCGTTGCCTCCCCTTCCGTGGATGACTCCACGTGTCACGAAATCGATTTCGTGCTCTTCTGGGGGGAGACTAGGAGAGGTGGTGACGTGCTGTCAACGACTTCCCCCAGATTGTTTGATATCGGTTTCATCACGGGGATTTTCGGCTCATCACAAAGCAGGGTGTGGATCGAGGTGAGGTTGGCTGGCGTGGCGGTCCCGGGGTGAGGGTCGAGGTCTTCCGATGATGGGAGTTCTCACACAGCCCTTCAGGAAGACCTCGAC
>JBDHZQ010000090.1:0-9976 GCA_039811945.1 Propionibacteriaceae bacterium | reverse complement strand
GGGTCGCGGTCCGGCCGCCATCGCAGGAACGACACCGCGTGGCGGAACCGGTGACCCTCCAACTGGTCGAACGCGACCTCGACGACCAGGTCGGGCTCCAACGGCACGAAGCTGGCGTCCTTGCCCGCCGAAAACCGCGACTTCTGCCCTTCGACGGTGACACGGTCCCCCGACTCGTCGCGCATGACCAGCGGTTCCAACTCCTCGACCAGCGCCACCCGCATCGCATTCGGCAGCCCCACGATCCCGCCCACCGGCCACAACTCTCCGGCACCGGAATACAGCCCCAGCAACAGCGACCCGACCCCCTCGCCCGACTTGTGAACCCGGAAACCGAACACCACCGCCTCGGCGGTTCGACGGTGCTTGATCTTGAGCATCGACCGCCGCCCGGGCTCGTACGACGCCGACGCAGGCTTCGCGATCACCCCGTCCAGGCCAGCTCCCTCGAACCGCTCGAACCAGTCCTCGGCCTCGGCGGCATCGGACGTCGCACGCGTCAGATGTACGGCATCGCCCTGAGAGAGGTGGGCCAGGAGCTCTTCCAGCCGTGCCCGGCGAAGCTCGAACGGTTGCCCGGTCAGATCCTCGTCGCCGACCGCGAGCAGGTCGAAACACACGAACTCCGCGGGCGTCTCCACAGACAACCGCCGAATCCTCGACTCAGCCGGATGGATCCGCTGGGCGAGTGCCTCCCAGTCCAGGCGCTGCGCGCCGGGCTCGCCACGCCGTACCACCAACTCGCCGTCGAGCACCACCCTCTCGGGTACGAGCTCCTTCACCGCCTCCACGACCTCCGGGAAGTACCGCGTCAGCGGCTTGCTCCCCCTGCTGCCCAACTCGACCTCGTCGCCGTCGCGGGCCACGATGCAGCGGAAGCCGTCCCACTTGGGCTCGTAGACGTACGACACGCCCTTCGCTCCCTGTGCGGGTACGGCATCGACCGACTTGGCGAGCATGGGCGAGATCGGCCACTCCAACGGCAAACGCATGGTTCGTAGTCTGCAGCCCCGGGCCATCTCGACGCCACGGGCCGAGGCCGACAAGCTGGTCGGGCGCGTGACAGGTGCCAGGATGTCGCCATGACCGCTGACAGGTCCGCACCGGCGTCCATGTTCGTCCGATCGGACGTGGTGTTTCTGCTGGGAGGCGTGGCGGCCACGGTCGCGGCCGGGGTCACCCGGTTCGTGCCGAGCGGTCCGGTCGTGCCGTTCGTGGCCTCGGCGATCGCGGTCACGCTGCTCGCATCGGTCGTGGGGCGTTCGGTCGAGCAGCTCGGCGACCGATTCGGCCCGGGCGCGACCGGGGCCCTGCAATCGGCGCTCGGCAACCTGCCAGAACTGTTCATCGCCCTGTTCGCGCTCAAGGCCGGACTGGTCACCGTGGTGCAGTCGGCCCTGATCGGTTCCATCCTGGCCAACCTGCTGCTGGTGATGGGGCTCTCGTTCGTCGTAGGAGGCCTCAAACACGGCCCCCAGAACCTGGACTCCAAGCGGGCCAGGGAAATCGCCGTGCTGATGGTGCTCTCGGTCGGCGCCCTCGTCGTACCTTCTCTGGCCGCCCACGTCCACACCCCCGCCGAGCCGCACGAGTCCACGTTGTCGATCGCGGTCTCGATCGTGCTGTTGATCCTGTTCGCCCTGACCCTCCCCGGGAGTTTGAAACGCGCCTCTGCCGAGCCTGACCGGCACTCCGAACCGCCTCGCTGGCCGCTCGCTGTGGCCGTCGGCCTCCTCGCGATCGCGTCGGTGGCTGCGGCGTTCGTGTCGGACTGGTTCGTCACCGCGCTCGAACCCGCGATGGAGGCCCTGCACATTTCAGAGGCGTTCGCCGGCCTGGTCGTCGTGGCCATCGCCGGGAACGCGATCGAGAACGTGGTCGGCGTTCAGCTAGCGGCCGCGGGACGAAGCGAATACGCCTTCTCGGTCATCATCCAGTCCCCGCTCCAGATCGCCCTGGTGCTGGCGCCTTTGCTCGTGATCCTCTCGAACGTCATGGGGTTCACATCGCTGACGTTGGTGTTTCCTCCGTTGCTGGTCGCGGCCGTCTGCATCGCCGTCCTCATGGCCGTCTTCATCACGTTCGACGGTGAATCCACCTGGACCGAGGGCGCCACGATGATCGGGCTGTACGTCGTGATCGCCGCGTCGTTCTGGTGGGGATGAACACCCTCCCTCGCCGAGTGATTCCGTCGTCTCACAACGGATTCTTGCGGAGTTTCGCTGCGTAGAGCAGAAGGTTCAGGACCACGTGGGTGGCGCCCCCCAGCACCACGATGGCGACGAACATCGACCACGACACCGGAGTCAACAGCGCCAGCACCAGCCCACAGCCGATCACCGAGTCGACCTGGTCCAGCACGACGAAGATCCACGCCCAGGCACCCCGACGCGTGCGGCCAGGCGTGATCCCCACCCGTCGCTTCAGGAAGCTGTTCGGCAGTTCGAAAAGGCCGTACGCCAACCCCAACAAGCCACCGGTCACCCCCGACCAGCCGGGAGTGTTCTGCCGTACCCCGTAGAAGAGGTTGTACGGCTCTGCCGCACTCCCCGACAACACCGCGCCCCAGGCAATGCCGCACAACGCGCCGAGGAAGAGCATGCCGAGGAGTCCCTTCCAGGTCTTGTTGTCTCCGAACACGCGTCGACCGTCTCGCAGGGTACGGCCGGCGTCGATCGGCCGGGCAAGACACCCGAGCACGGGCACCTTGACCCACACCATGTTCAGAATCCCCGCGAAGATCGCCGGAGCCAGGCTCACGTAGATCTGGGCCATGGCTCTCAGCATCGGCCCAGTGTGTCAGACGGCGTGGCGGGCTCAGCCTGTCCGGACGGGGCGCACGGCACGCCAGGTGTCGGGGGACACAATGGGCCCCATGACGTGGCTGGCGGACCGTGTGAGGCCGGTGCAGCGCGCTTTCGGGGAGGTGATTCGTTCGAAGGTGGCGGGCTCCGACGCCGAGGAACGCGGTCGCCAGATCTGGGGCAAGGCTGGGGATCGGTGGTTCGGCCCCGAGGATCCGATCTGGCGCGTACACGAAGACGCATCGATGTTCGCCGGGGGCATCGCGGCGTTGCTCATGCAGGCGTTGCATCCGCTGGCGATGGCCGGCGTCGCGGGACATTCCGGGTACCGCACCGACCCCTGGGGACGACTTCGACGTACGAGCGACTACATCGCCATCACCACGTACGCCCCGATTCCCGACGCCGAGGAGCTCATCGACCACGTCCGTACGGTGCACTCTCGCGTCCGCGGCAAGGATCACCGCGGCCGGCCGTACCGTGCCTCCGACCCCCACCTTCTCGCCTGGGTTCACGCGGCCGAGATCGACGCGTTCTTCTCCGCGTTTCAGGCGTACGGCATCCGCCCCCTGAGCGACCCCGACGCCGACCTCTATGTCGCCCAGACCGCGATCCCGGCGAGACTGCTCGGCGTACCCGAACCTCCCACCACCGTCGCCGACCTGGCCGAGGTGCTCGAAAGCTTCCGACCGGAACTCGAGACCAGCCCCGATGCACTCGACACGGTTGACTTCCTGCTCCGCACACCACCTCTGCCGTGGCTGGCGAGGCCTGGGTACGGCATGCTCGCCGCCGGGGCGGTCGCCCTGCTGCCTCCTTGGGCGAGGGACATGCTAGGCATCGCGTGGCCGGACGATTTGGTGGTACGGCTGGGCCGCCCGACCGGGTCTGTCGCCACAGCGGCGGTGCGGTGGGGCCTCGACGGCGTCGGGAATCGTCGCTCGACACCGCCCCAAGCCGACGCTCACTAGCTGTACGACTAGCCAGCGCTCCATGAGTCCCCGATCGGAAACGACTGCCTGTTAGTCCATCTCCGCTTGGCGGCGCTGTCCGTCGTCGCGTCGAGGTGGAGTGGGTTCCTCGACCTCGTCCGGATCGGGAGCGCGGTGCCACTTGCCCCAGCGAGGCCGAGGAAGAGCACGGAGGGCCGCGCCGGGACTCCACTCGTAGGCCTCGGGTAACGACCAGCCCCGCCAGGTCGCAAAGAGTGTGATGGCTGCACCCGTCAGGATGGCCGCAGGCATCGCGAGCGCTTGGTTGCCCTGCATCAGGACCATGACCCCGCTGGCCACGATGGCGGAGGTGGCATACAGCGTGTTGCCCCCGAACACGGACGGAATCCGGCGCAACACGACGTCGCGGATCACGCCACCTCCGACCGCCGTGATCGTGCCCAGGATCACCGCCGGAATCCAGCCATACCCCAACGACAAGGTCTTCTGCGCCCCGGCCGCTGCCCACGAACCCAGTGCGACGGCATCGATGAACGGGAAGATCCTGTCCCAGACGCGTAGTTTGACAGGCACCAGGAAGGCGACCACCGCCCCGATCAGGCCAAACATCAAGTAGAACGGATCGGTCAGCGCCACCGGGGGGCCCGCCTGCAGAAGGGTGTCACGCAACATGCCGCCGCCGAGCCCCGACATGATCGCCAGCGTCGCGAACCCCACCAGGTCGAACTTGTGCTTGCGGCCGATGAGTCCGCCGAGGATCGCGTTGGAGAAGACTCCGAGAAGGTCGGCAAATCCGATCAGAGCCTTGACGGTCTCGTCAGAGATCGTGATGTCGAGAGGGACCATCCCCATGTCCTTCGTCAGGTCGCTACGACGCAGAAGGGTACGCGACTGCCGCCCGTCGGTCCGACGCAGCCTCGGAAGTAGACAACCCCCCGAAGCGGGACAGAACGTCCCCTCAACGCGCGACACGCCGCACTCAGGGGCACGATCGATGATCGACGGGGCGGTCTGTCCCGCTCTCCCGCTCCGACCGCCGTGACGGCAGGGGGGGTACGGCCAACCCTCACGAACCGGGGGGTTCCTCCTCGTCCAGGAACGTGATCGTCCCCGCCGAGCCGTCGAGGCGCACCCGTTGACCGGTGACCAGCTGTGTCGTGGCCGCGTGCACGCCGACCACGGCGGGCAGCCCGTACTCCCTCGCCACGACCGATCCGTGGGTCATCAGCCCACCGACCTCGGTCACCAAACCTGCTGCGACAAGGAATAACGGGGTCCACGCCGGGTCCGTACCCACGCAGACCATGATCTCCCCCTGCTGCAGCCCCGACGATTCGGGCGAGAGCACAACCCGTACCCGCCCCTCGACCACCCCGGGCGACACCGCCGAACCGACCAGGTCTCCGTCGCCCTCGGACAGCCCTTCGTAGAACGTCCGCCCGTCACCGAGGATGAGCCGCGGCACGCTCGTGCGCCGACTCTCTCGAGCGTACGTCGCACGCGCCTCGGCCACGTTGGCCCGCAGTTCGTCGACCGGGGTCGTCCAGGCGGCGCGCAACTGCCGTACGTGCATGAACAGCACGTCGTCGGCAGCGGAAAGGCGACCGGCCGCAACCAGGTCCGCACCCGACTCCACCAATGCTTGCCGGACGACGTCGAACACCCGGATGATCGTGAACTTCGGAGTTTCGCGGGCGCCGAAACTGCCTCGGACGTATCGCACGATGAATCGCGCCTGCGCCTCTTTCGCCCGCGCCAAGGGACCCTTCACCCGACTCGCCAACCGTTCCAGAGCAACCTTCGCCTCCTGCTTGCCCGATTCGAACTCCGCATCGGGGGCGTGGGTCTCGTCGTCGAGCGACACGTACGCCTTCAACGACGCCATCACGCTCGTCGGGTCGTCACGCCATCGCGGCTTGCCGAGGTCGATTTCGCCGACGGCTCGCATGCCGTACCGATCCAGAAATTCTCGTACGGCATCAGCCGCGGTCTGTGGGAGCTCGCCGGTGAGGTACGCCCTCGCCAGGTCGGCCGCAGACTCTGACCGGAACAGCCCACGCGACTCCTGGTCAGCGCGGACCCGAACGGCAGCCCTCCACATGGCCAGATCCATCGCGGTGGTGACGTTGCCCTCCAGTGAGCGCAACGTCGCCAGGGCCTCCGGTCCGGCCAACGCCTGGAGCCTGGTCATCCCGAGGATGGCCGGCGCCATGATCGGCCCGAATCGGGTGAGCAACACCGGGAACATCGCCTCGACACTGGCCTCCATCGCGTCGAGGCGGGCGTGGAGTCGCTGGGCTGGATCGGTCTGCGCCGATGCACCGGCCTGAGACTCGGCCGCCTGCCGTACCAACTCCTCGCACGCCCGATCGAGAGCCAGTCGCGCGCTCGACGGATCCCGGAGGGCAGCCACCAGCCCCGGCAGCAGGAGCCTCAGGAATCGCCTGAGTCCCCGCGGAAGCGACAGCGCGCCCGACGGGTGCCAGCGGGGGTCGTCGAGCTTGGCGATCAGGGGCACGAGCGCCGGATCGGCAGCGCCGAGGAACTTCGGCAGGATCGCCGAACCGAGGCGAGTCTGCAGCGCGAGGTCGAGCCGGATCCAGAGTCGCTCGCCGGCCAGCTTCACGGCTCGGTAGGACAGGTCGGCGGGGGGCTCCACACCGAACGTCCGGTACAGCCCCCTGCCCGTGGTCAGCAGCACATCCTGGCCCAACGGGCTCAGGGGCTCGAGCATGCCCTGGAACGATCCGAACGACGCGAAGAGAGCCAGTTCTGTGTCGGTGGCCACCGCGTCGGGGATCGGGTACAGCGACGTGATCGGCCGGGCCTGGAGGATCCACAGGCGACCATCGCCGTACGCCCATTCCACGTCCTGGGGCGACCCGAACTCGCGCTCGATCCGTACGCACTCGGCCACCACCTCCGCCACCTGCCGCACGTCGACGGCCCAGCCGGCTTCGGGCCGCGTGACCGTCTCGACCCCGCCGCCGGCCGACGGGACGGTAGCGACCTGCTTCGATCCCTGGCTGCGCCGCAGGATCCGTCCGGCACGGTCGCAGACGATCTGGTCGGGCACGACCTGCCCCGACACCAACGCCTCGCCGAGCCCGGTCGTGGCGTCGATGACGACGCGGTCGCGCTGGCCGGTGAGCGGGTCTGCGGTGAACGCGACGCCGGAGCTGTCGGCCGGCACGAGTTCCTGGACGACAACCGCCAGCGTCACGTCGTCGTGGTCGATGCCGGCTCGGGTGCGGTATCCGATCGCCCGCGCCGTCCACAGCGACCCCCAGCAGCGGACCACGGCCGCGACGATCTGGTCGGCTCCGACGACGTTGAGGTACGTGTCCTGCTGCCCGGCGAACGACAGGTCCGGCAGGTCCTCGGCGGTGGCTGACGAGCGTACGGCGACCGGCCGGTGAGCCGCCGCTGCCGCTGCCACCGCCAGTTCGGCCTCCAGATCGGCCGGGAACTCGCCGGATTCGAACGCGGCCCGGATGGTGGTCGACGCTGTTTCCAAGGCGGACGCGTCCAGGTCGGCGCCGAGGTGCGCCAGCGCACCGTCGATCGCGTCTCGGATGTGGTTGTGCTCCACGAAGGCCTGGTAGACGGCGGTGGTCACGACGAACCCTGCTGGTACGGCGAATCCCGCCGCGGCTAGGAGTCCGAGGTTGAGACCCTTCCCCCCGCAGGTGGCCAGGGTGCCCTCGAACGGGTTGGGTCCGAACTCCATGATCATGGTGTTCATCGTCCACCCGATCCCCATCGGCGGCAGCCGATCCGACCTGGTCGGCGGTTGCGCGGGCAGTGCGGCGTCGATGTGCGTACGCAATCTGCCCTCAGATCGAAGGCGGATTCGATGTGAACGTAACAAAGTACTGACGGGAGGCAGTTTCGGCACGCATCTGGCCGCGTCCCCACCGGCGCGACCTCACCGGCCGCGCCCGACCCCGGCCGGTACGCTGACCGACGAGCGGAGGAATCATGAGTCAGACCCCGACGGGTGGCCCGTACGGGTCAGGCGGCCCAGTCAATCCCGGTTCTGTCCCTCCGCAGGGGGAAACTCCACCGGTCGGACTCGGCTCGAGGAGTGCCGGACCGAGTTTCATTCCTGCGGGTGGGTACGGCTCAACTCCCGCTGGCGGGTACGGCTCGACTCCCGCTGGGGGGTACGGCTCGACTCCCGCTGGGGGGTACGGCTCGACTCCCGCTGGGGGGTACGGCTCGACTCCCGCTGGGGGGTACGGCTCGACGCCCGCTGGCTCGGCAGGAGCTTCGGGGCCATACCCAGGCCCGCCGGCCGGACCGTCGTTCGACGGCGGCCCGAAGCCGCCCCCCATCCCCCCTCAGAAGGCCAACCGGTGGGTCATGAAGGCCGTCGTCATCGGCCTCGGGCTGGCATTGCTGGCCGTGTTCGGGTACGTCGGATACGTGTGGGTCAACGGTCCGATCGGAACCAAGCCGACGTCGACCCCTGCCGTGTCGGGCCGTACCCCCACCCTCGGCACCCCCACCCGCTCCGTACTCACGCCCACGCGTGGTGCGACGACTGGCCGTACGAGCGCCAGCGCCGCCACCACCACTCCGTCCGGAACCATCTCCGGTCCCGGTTGGAGGGCAACCCTGCCCGACGGCTGGGAATCCTCCGGGGGCCCTGAACTGACGCTGTGGAGCCCCGACTACGACTCGATCTTCATGGTCGTAGCGCCCGCCACCGGCAATCCCGACGACACCTGCACGTTGTTCGCTGGCGGGTCGGTCACCAAGCTCCCCGACGTGGCATGGGGCGGCAGAACCGCGGTGGCGTACGAAGAGGGAACCGGTGACGACTATTACGCCTATCGGTGCGTGGAGTACGCCGGGACGAGCTACTCCCTGGTCCTGATGCCGGCCGATGCCAGCACCCGGAGTTCGTCGACGAAGGCTCTTGAATCCTTGCTGTCGAGTTGGGTCTGGCTTTAGGCTACGGCCGCCAAGTCCACCGGCTCGTTCGCCGGGCTTGGCGCGTCGATCACCCTTTGTCTGGGAGGGCGATCGACGCGCTAAGGAAGCGCGACGCGGCCTGGGAGATGCGTCATCCTTGGTCTAGCAGGTCCCGACCGGCCACGCTCGAGGCGTAGGTCGGTCCCCGCAGCGAAGGAAGGTCACCGTGTCGTATCCCCCCTCCGGACAACAGCCGCCCGACGGCGCTTCGCCTTCCGGTCCCTTCGCCGCAGGCGGCAGCCCCAACCCCGGCGGTTGGCAGGGCCAGGGTGGGTACGGCACGCCCCCGCCACCGACCGGTCCTGACGCGTGGCCCCCTGCCCACCCGGGACCTTCCGGCTCTGCCGGTCCGACCGGGTACTCAGGTCCGAGCGGGTACTCAGGTCCCTCTGGATACTCGGGTCCCACCGGACCGGGTCAGCCCTATCCGGGGCCCGCCCAGCCCTATGCACGTCCGGGTCAGCCCTATGCCGGACCCAGCGGACCGTCCGCGCCGTACGCAGGACCCACTGGGCCGAGCGGACCTCCGCCCAAGAAGAAGTTGCACCCCGCGGCGATCGTGGCGATCATCCTGGTCCCGGTTCTCCTCGTGGGTCTGGGCGGCTACTGGCTGTTGAATCGGAGCCGGACGGTCGTCGCCGCTCCGGTTCCGACCGCGGCCACCCCGTCGGCAAGGACCGACGCGCCCACCACGCGCACGTCATCGGTGCCCACCCGAGTCTCGAGTTCGGCAGGCGGTGCCGCCACCGGCGCCGTGACCGTCAGCGGGGACATCATTACTGGCCCTGGCTGGACAGCGAAGGTTCCCCAAGGCTGGCGGTCGCTGGGCACCGGACGCACGTTGTCACTGACGTCGCAGACGTACGACATCCTCCTCCTCACCTCGGCGACACTTCCGTCGACCAGTGCCGAGCAGTTCTGCTCGCAGATGGCGGGGACCGGTTCGACCAAGCAGCCCGACGTGAGTTGGGGCGGCAAACCGGCCGCGACGTACGCCGACGGGAGTTCGAAGAACACGTCCTACTCCTGCGTCAAGGTGGGCAACACCATCAACGTGATGTCCGCGATCGTTTCCGGAGGGTCGAAGACCGCGGTCGAATCCGGCCGGCAGGCGTTGTTCGACTCCTGGCAGTGGACATAATCCCTCTCCCGCCCCCCGGGGGGAGCACACTGGGCCAATCCCGGCCTCCCCCCGACGAGATGATCGGAGTCCCGACGTGACGCAGCCCCCCAATCCGT
>JBDHZQ010000089.1:0-10045 GCA_039811945.1 Propionibacteriaceae bacterium | reverse complement strand
TGTACAGATGAAGAGCACCGACATCGGTTCAGTCATCGTGTACCTCCAGCAGTCCGGTCTTGACCAACGAATCGAGAAATTCGGCGACTACGGGGCCGACCACCTCGGCGCTCTCTCCTGTGGCGGCCACGAGGTCGGCGATCGGATCGACTCCGTCGATCGCGGCCAACCAGATGATCGCCGCCGTTCCCAACAGCGCCTGCGGCACACCGTCCGGCATCTTCACCAGAAACACGCCATCCGCCGCGCCGATTTCGCGGCCGACGACGTACGCCACCTGGTTGGGTTTGCCGTACGTCACTGCCGCCCCTTCAGCGCGTGACGGACCTCACGAGCAGCCGTGCGGGCGCGGCCGACGTACGCAAGCGCCAGGTCCTTCGTCGTGGGCTGCCGTCCCAGACGCATCGCGAGGTGGTCGTGGTTGACGAGCAACGCGCGCAGGAGCAGCCGGGCGGCCTCGGCCGGGTTCCGGGCCGCCTGGATCCTGCCGCGCCATTCGTCGAGGCGACGGTGGTCGCCGCTGGCGAAGTGAGCCCACAGGCGGTACTCCGGATGGTCGCGGAACTCGTCCAAATGGCCGGTGGCCGCAGCCAAGGCGACCTCCGCGTCGAGCCGAACGGCGAGGTTCTCGATCGCCGGCTGGAATTCCGGGGTCCAGGCTCGTTGCCGGTCACCGGCGTTGTCCCCCCGCGCGGCGTGCAGCATGAGGATGAGCCGCTGGGCCGCAGGGGACGGTACGGAGCAGTGCACGTGCGCGATCTGGATGGTCGAGCGGTCGCGCCACAGCACGTCGAAGGCCTGGCTTGCAGGAAGGCCGATGCCGGGGAACCGTCGGTGCGCGTCGACCCAGCCCAACGTGTCGTGCCACAGGCTGGCCGCGTGTTCGAACGCCGACCCGCTCTCGAAGGTGGTCCGCTGGTCGAAGCCGTGACGTCTCAGCTGCGCGAGGAACAGTTCGGCGTCTCGAGGTCGGACCAGGACGTCGGCATCGGTCGACGTCGGCCGGGAAGCACGGAGGGCCGATTCCAGAGCCGGGCCCTTGATGTGAAGCAGGTCGATCCCGGCTTCGTCGGCGATGAACTGCAGCAGTGCGTGCATGAGGTGGACTCGCACCGTGAGTCCGAGTTCGACGTCAACCATCGGTCCGCCTCACGATGCGTTGGGCGATCATCGCCTCGATTGCCGCTCGCGTGAGGTCGAGAGAGTCTTCGCCGTCTGGGGCACCGAAGCGCTCCTCCAGATGGACAGCGCAGTCGTCGGCGGTGGCTGGCGATTCGAGCCGCTGCCAGAGCGCGGTGCCGACCGGACCGAGCCGGATCAGTTGGTCGTCGAGCAGCACGAGCGCCGCGTCGTCTCGGACCAACGCATCGGTGGCTGGGCAACGCTCGTAAGTGTCGCTCACGGTACGGCTCCGATCGCCTCGGCGAGGTGGTCGGCCAGACTGGACGCTTCGTCGTACGACACGAACCGGGCAGGACCCACGGCCTCGACGAGAGAGCCCAACGTGCGCAGCGGTGACGGGAACTTCGACAGGGAGGAACTCTGCGGGGCAATCTGCACAAGGGCGTCGAACAGGTCGAGGTCCGTCACCGTGGCTGGGCCGCTGCGGCGATCGAGCAACCAGATCGCGGCGACCGTCGGCGCCGGGTGGGCCGGTTGCAGCGCCAGGTCGTCGGGTGACACCTCGAGCTTGTGGCCGTGTTCGGTCCTGACCGACAGTGGCTTGGGGAAGGGGAACAGCCGGCCGTCAGCGGTGAAGCCGGCGGTCTCGTCGGAGAGGTAGCCGTACTTCTGGCCGAACTCCCGGGCGAATGTCGTCTTTCCGGTGCCACCACGGGCGACGCAGACGACGGAACGCCCGGTCTCGGGGTGGCAGAGCGCCGATGCGTGCAGCAGCAGCAGCTTGCCGGCGGCTTCGGACAGCAGGGCCCGCGTCACCATCTGGGTCAGGTGCTGCATGGCTGTCTCGACCCCGAAGGGGCCGGATGCGGGTGCGGTGACCTCGACCGAGGTGGTGGCGGGATCGTCACTGAGACAGCGGGACCAGGCGGAGCGGATGCCATCGGTGAGGGCCGCTGCGGGGGGTGGGATCGTCAGGGCCACCACCTGGCCGAGACCGGCGATGGCGAGCGTCTCCACCCGGTCAGACTATCGATCCGCCGCAGCGACGGCCGACGCGACGCCTTGGTGGGATGAGCGAGGCGCGGCAAGGGCGTTCCGAGTAGGTACCCTGTCCGGTGAACTGGAGGAGCTGGGGGATCTATGACCATCTTGGACTTCGTCCGACTGACGCGACACAACTTTTTGTTGTTGTTGGCTGCGATCGGGCTGGGCATCCTCGTCATGGCCGGGTACTCCTTCACTCGACCGACCCTGTACTCCGCAACCTCCACCGGATACGTGGTCGTGGGCAGTTCCGGAACGTTGGCCGACGCCTACAACGGCACCACGCTGGGCCAGGGCAAGGCACAGAGCTACCTGCCGTTGGTCAACAGCACGAACGTGGCGCAGCGGATCATCGACGATCTCGGTATCCAGGCCAGCCCGGGCTCGATCGCCGGCTCACTGTCGGCCGAAGTCGTGCCGGGTACGGTCCTGTTCAAGGTCAGCGCCGTCTCGACCGATCCGGTGCGAGCCCGAGACGTCGCAGATGCTGCGATCAAGGCGACGAGCGAAGAAGCCAACAAGCTCGAGACCCTCAACATGGACGGCACGAGCAGGACCGAATCCGTGGTCCGCATCGTGCCCATCGAGCAGGCCGGAGTGGCGGGAACCCCGTTCTCTCCGAACTGGACGAGGAATCTCCTGATCGGCGCCGCGGCTGGCCTATTGTTCGGCTACCTGGCCGCCCTGTTGAGGATGGGTGTCGACAGCCGTATCCGCACCCAGGCGGATGTCGAGACGGTCACGGGCGCCGGCGTGCTGGCGATCATCCCGAAGGTAACCGGCATCGACGAGACAGGTGACATCACGTCTCCGGACAGCTTCGCCGGGGAAGCGGTGAGGCAACTGCGCACGAACCTGCGGTTCGTCAACGTCGACCATCCGCCGAGAAAGATCGTCTTGACGTCGGCCAATCCTGGCGAAGGTAAGTCGACGATCGCCTCGAACCTCGCTCGCCTGCTGGCCCAGGCCGGAACACCGGCGATCCTGATCGACGCGGACCTCCGGCGCCCGACCCTGTCGAAGAAGTTCGACACCGATTCCTCGATCGGGCTCACCCAAGTGCTGGCCGGCGACGTGGAGCTCGAGGCTGCGCTGGTGCAGGTCGCCCCTGGTCTGCTGTTGCTGCCCGCCGGGCGGATCCCACCCAACCCGAGCGAACTGGTCGGCTCGCAGCGCATGCACGCCCTGCTCGACGCCTTGGCCCAGACGCACACGGTGATCGTCGACGCGCCGCCCCTGCTCCCCGTCACCGACGCGGGCCTGCTGGCGGCGACGGCCGATGGCGCCATCCTCGTGTCGCAGGTGGGCAAGACCCACAAGGAACAACTGCGGCTCTGCGCGAAGATCCTCGGCCGGGTCAATGCCAAGCTGCTCGGCTCGGTGCTCAACATGGCACCGCGCAAGGGAATCGGCTCGGTCGTGTACGGCTACGGCTACGGCTCGTACGAGCAGCGGTACTACTACACCTCTGACGGCGTGAAGAAGAAGGTACGGCGCCGCAAGCCCTCGCGCGGCGGCGGCCAGGCGAGCCGCGCGGCGAAGCCGACCGACGGTGTCCCCGACACCGGCGACACGACCATGCCCGACGACATCATGCCCGAGCAGTTGACCGCTCGGCGGTCGATGTAGCTGCGGTCAGCGTTCGCCGACCAGGTCCCTCAGCAACCCCCGGATCCGGGCCGCGAACCGTTCCTCCGAGAAACGGTCCGCATGCGCCTGGATCGCGGCGGTGTCGTACCTCGAACGGTCGTGCTCGCGCACGGCGCGCCCGATGTCCGCGGCCGTAGGAGTCGCGAAGAACGCGCCGTTCACGCCCGGAGCCATCGTGTCGAGGTAGCCGCCGGCTTCGAGCGCCAGGGTCGGCGTACCGAACGACGCAGCCTCCAGCGGGGTCAATCCGAAGTCCTCGTACGAGGGTGCGATCAAGGCTGTGGCATGGGCGTACGCCCACCGCAGTTCGGCATCGGTGACACCAGCCAACAGTCGAGTGTTGGTCTTCAGCTGCCCACGCAACTCCGATTCCAGCGGCCCGCGGCCGATCACGACGAGCCGCTGGTCGGGCTGGTCCGCGAAGGCTGCCAGCACGGCCGAGATGTTCTTGTACGGCAGCAGGCGCGAGACGACGAGGAAGAAGCCGTCGCCCCAGTCGGTCAACTCCGTCGGCTTCGTCTGCTCGCCGGAGGTGTCGATGCTGTGGGGAGGTGGCACGACGTCGGCGTCGATCCCGTAGACGCGACGAATCCGGTCGGCCACAACCCTGGAGTTGCAGACGTACCGTGCCGCGGTCCGCGCGGCTGCCTGGTCCCATCGGCGCAGGAACGGGTTCAGCGCCCGGAGGCCCCACCCGAGTGGAGACCGGTACCAGGGGCGCCCCAGGTATTCGTCGACGAGGTAGATGAACCGGCCCGGCGAATGGCAGTAGACGAGCTTGGGAACGTCGCTGGAAATGCCGTGCATGAACGCCGTCGTCGAGCACAGCACCACGTCGGCGTCGGTCACGCGCAGGCTGCGCGTGGCACGTCCGAGCAGCGGCAAGGCCAGCCGGTGGTCGCGCCGGAACAACGGGATGCGATCGAGCCAGCTGAGCCGGAGGTCGGCAGCGGAGAACTCCGGGTAGGTGCCTTCGGGACTGTAGAGCGTCGTATAGATCGGCGACGTAGGGAAGGCTCGGTGAAGGGCGAGCACGACCCTTTCCGCTCCTCCGCGCTGGGTCAGATAGTCGTGCGCGAGCGCAACCCGCATCTAGTCACTCACCAGTCCCGGAGAGTGTCCCGTTCCCTGCCAGGCCGACGTTTCCTCGGTGACTCGACTCATGAGCGCCGATACCCCGTCGGATCCGTAGTGGCGTCGATCGCTGGTGGCCGACGCCAGGAAGCCCACGCCGAGGGCGACTGCGCAGTACAACTCGTAGATCACCTCGCCGAGGCTGAGCGCGCAGATCAACGAGGCGAAGACGGCCGCTTCGGTGTAGAGATTGCGTGACTTCGACCTGAGCATGTGGAAGATCACGTAGGCGAACAACAGCATCGTCAGGCCCAGACCGATCCAGCCTCCCTCGATCAGTGTGGCGTCGTAGGAGTTGTGGAGGAAGAAGGTCAGGTCGCCCACCTTGACCCTCGCGCTGCCGGGCCCGTTGCCGTACCAGGGCATATGTTGGATCGCGGCTTGGGCGGCCTCGTTGATCCGCTCTCGCAGCGCATCGGATCCCTCACGCTGCATGAACAGCGTGGTGTCTCTCAGTTGCTGGATCTGACCCGAAGCCCAGATCGCGGCGGGAACTAGGATCAACGCGGTCAAGGACACGTGCAGCCTCTTGCTCAGCCAGATCCACGCCAACGCAAACAGGGTCGCGCTCCAGGTGGTCCTCGAGAAGGTCAACACGATGCCGGCGCCGATCGTCAGGCCCACGATCCCGCGAAACCAGCCACGCCAGTAGGAGAGCGCGACGGCGCCGAGGGTCAGCAGGACGAACCCGGCCGCGTTGGGATCGCCCAGGTAACCGGTCAGACGTCCGGCGTACCCACCGCTCACCAGGCTGGGAACGCTGGCGATCGTGCCACCGACCAGCCCAACGGTCAGACCGCGAGCAAAGGAGGGCATGTGCAAGCGCCCCTGACCGATCGTGACGATCAGGACGCACCAGACGCCGAGGTGCAGGAGCCGGCGGATGTCGAGCGAGTTGGCCAACCCGCTGACGAGCAACATGCCGTAGACGGCCATGATGAGTGGCACCCCGAACACCGGCAGCCGGTAGACCGGCCGACGGGTCAACATTGTCAAGGCGATGCACGCCGCTGCGATCTCGTTGATCGGGATCGTGCTGACGGTGATGGCGCCCAGCGGCAAGACGATCCCGAACAGCCAGTCGGGAATCCGGGACGACTTCGCCTTCTTCGGATCCGGTGTCGTCAACTGATCGCGCACTTGGTCGCCGAAGGCGCGAGTCCACGTTTCGAGGCCTTGCTCGGCGCTCATCGTGACCCCCCGTAGACCTCGACGATGGCTGCTGTCATCTCGGCCACCGTAGGCCAACTGTCGGGCAGCGCCGGTCGCTGGTCAACCTGCAGACCCTGTTCTCTGATCAACTCGGCGGTGTCGGCGGCGTTGACATCGGTCACGAGGCAGCGGGGCGGCAGGATCTCCGGATTCCCGCCGACCGCGCTGGCGCAGACACCGAGGCCGTACGTCACCGCGTCGAGCAGGGAGTACGACGTGTTCTCCGACCGAGACACCTGGGCGAGCACGTCCGACGAGGCGAGCACCTCCGCGGCCGGACGGTGTCCGAGGAACGTCACCCGCTCAGCCAGTCCGAGCCGATCCACCTGGGCCTCCAACTCGGCCTTCAGCGGCCCGTCGCCGGCGATCGAGAGGCGAGCTTCGTCGTACCCCGCCGCGAGGAGGGCGAACGCCTCCACCAGGACGTCGATCCGCTTCTCGGGAGCCAACCGGGCGATCGACGCGATCCGGAGCCCAGGGCTCCGCCGAGGGAGTTCTGCGGGGCGGTCGACCCCGTTGTAAATGACGATCGGCGGCCGTCGGGGGTGCCAATCCTCGCGCATGGCCTCGGCGGTCGCGTGAGAGACCGCGATCGCCGCATCGAAGCGGCGCAACCGGGCTGCGTGGACGGCGGCCATGAGGGTGCTCTTGGCTCGGTTGCCGTGATACACGTCCCCCTGACCCCGGGCCGCGATGCCGTGCTCGGTGGTGACGAGCCGAGTCGGCAAGCCGGCGGTCGCGATCGCCACGGCGATGTCTGCGTAGGCGAGATGGCTGTGCACGATCTGCGGCCGCAGTGCTCCGATGGTGGAGCGGAGGGTGGCCAGCGACGTGGCCAGGGGTACGGCAGGGCCGAACGGTCCGGTCGTGACCGCCGTACCCAGCCGCCGCAGTTCCTCGGCGAGAGCACCTTCGGGGCACAGCACGACCATGCGCCAGCCGGGGAGGCCGGCGCGGGCGGCGTCCAGGACGTGCCGGGCGACCCCGGCGAGATCGGCGACCGGCGCGACCCACAGGGCGATGGGTCGGCTCACGACGCTTCTCCCGGGTAGCGCAGCCCGATCTGCCGGCGGACTTCGTCGAGCGTGTCCATGATCGACACCGTCTCGGCGGCCGGGAGCAGGTCGGATTCGGTACGGCCCTCGGCCACCAAGCGGGCCAGGTGGCAGGCCTCGTAGACCAGGGCGTCAGATCCCGCCACCTCTGAGGCAGGGGCCTCGACACTCGACCCGTTCGGACGCACGACCCGCACCGGACCGGGCGCGTAGAACGACGTCTGGTCGAGTTCCAGGCGGGCTTCGGTGCCGATGATCTCGGCCGACACCGATCCGCGCGCGGCTAGGGAGAACGTCAGCGTGACCGTCGCGTCGGGGAAGTCGGGGTAGCCGCGGGAGAGCGTCGCGACCGTGCGGTCGACCCCGGTCTTCGTGAAGGAGCCCCGCGCGTCCAGCTCGGACGGAGCACCACCCAGCGCGAACGACGCGAACGAGACCGGATAGATCCCCAGGTCGAGCAGGGCGCCTCCGGCGAGGTCGGGGTTGTATAGCCGACGCTGAGGGTCCTCCGGCAGGCGCTGGCTGTGGTCGGCTCTCACCGACACGATCTCGCCGAGCAACCCTTGCCGCAGGATCTGGCGGACGACGTCGTACCTCGGGGCGAACCGCGGCCACATCGCCTCCAGGCAGACCACCCCGGCGGCCTCGGCCGCCGCGAACACCTCGCGTGCCTGCGCCGCGTTCTGGGTGAAGGCTTTCTCCACGAGCACGTGCTTGCCGGCTTCGATGGCCAGCAGGGCCTGGTCGCGGTGTTCGGAATGGGGAGAGGCGACGTAGACGGCCTGGACCTTTGGGTCGGCCGCCACCGCCTCGTACGAGTCGTACGCACTGCTCAGTCCGAACCGTTCGGCGTACGCCTGGGCTCGCTGGATCGACCGCGATCCCACCGCGACCAGGCGCTGGCGGGATCGCTGCATCGCCAGGGCCATCGCGTGGGCTATTCCGCCGGGCGCCATGACGCCCCAGTTGAGGGCGGGAGCGTCGTACGGATCGGGGACCCGCGATTCGGACAAGAGACTCACCAAGGAAGCCTAACGCCCGACTACGCTTCAGCCGGTGTACTGTCCCCGGCTGGTCGTTACGGCGAGGAGTTCGAAAGCCTCGGACACACTGGCTTTGGTAGGGTGTGAACGCGCGGAACGAGAGGTCGTGGTTTGGTGGGACGAACCGTCACGCGATTCTCCCGCGTCGGTCGAGTCGAGCGCCCGTCACGAGGGTTTGGTGTCGCATGACGGCGGGTGGGCGCGCCCGCCGGCCGTGGTTCGCCTCCATAGCCGCGGTGATGCTGATCGCAGGGTTCGCCATTGCGGCCTTCTGGATCGGCGTGCCAGGATTTTCAGGCGGTGACGCGGCTACCTATGTGGACGCGGGGCGAGCGGTTCTCGCCGGAACCAGCCCTTATGACGTGCTCGGAGCGAACGGGAACTTCGGGTTCATCTATCCTCCGTTCGCGGCTCTTGTTTTCGCGTCGTTTTCTTGGCTGCCGGGTCACAGCCCGGTAGCTCTGTTCCAGACCCTGTCCTTGGGGGCTTGGGCTCTGTCATCGTGGCTGGTCCTCAGGGCTGCCGCGCGTGAGGCCCGCGACGTGTGGCCGGTTGTCGCGGTCTGCTCACTCGCCTGGTATCCCGTGACCCGCAACATGGTTGCCGGTCAGGTGGACCTCATACTCTCTCTCCTCGTCGTGGTGGACTTCGTCGTTCTGAGACGGACGCGCTGGCATGGCGTGCTGATAGGCATCGGCGCCGGGCTCAAGTTGACCCCTCTGGGGTTCGGTTTGTCACTGCTCGTCGTGCGGGATGTGAAGTCGCTCCTACGCGCCGTTGGCACGGCGGGCGCCACAGCGCTGTTGGGGTTCGCCGTGCTTCCGGCTGATTCCATCCGGTACTGGATGCACCTGGCATCGGAGACTTCACGGTCGGGGACACATGCCCAGGCGCTCAACCAAAGCTGGGCAGCACTGGTTGCCCGCCTTACTTCGCCGGGCGGCAACGTGGCGTGGCCTTGGACCGCTGCCTGGCTCTTCCTGGTCGCAGCCACGGTGGTCGGCGGCGCCCTCGTCATCCGTTCCCTTCTCCGGCGCGGCATGGTTCTGGCGGGCCTGGGGGCGAACGCCCTGGTGAACCTTCTGATCTCGCCCCTATCGACCATGCACCACTGGGTCAGCGTGTTCCCGCTGTTCGTGGCGTTGGCGGTCGCGGCATGGCGCCACAGGGACGTTGCGATCTCAGCTTGGCTCGTCGTGGGACTTCTGCTCTCCGGGATTCCCTCCTGGTGGTATCTCGGCGGCGCGGCGACATGGGGCCGGGCCACCGGGATCGCCGGGAGTTTGCTCGTCCTCTGGGCGGCGGCAACGCTGGTCCTCCTCGGTCACTGGAGTGCCACCAAGCTCGACTCCGAGGGCGCCCCCGTGCCTCGACGGGCCGTTGGCGCCCGCCACTGATACGCGGAGCGACTGCGATCCACGTTGGCCGGTCGGAGTGTGGTTGAGTTCCGCCCATGCACGCGTGGCTCGACGTCTCGGCTGGAACTTCGGGGGACATGCTGATGGGGGCCTGTCTCGACGCGGGAGCCGATCTCGGGGCCGTCCAGACTGCGATCAGCGCAGTCGTGGGCGATGCCGTACGGCTCCACACCTCGGTCGTGGACCGTGCCGGTCAGCGGGCGACCAAGGCCCACGTGCAGGTCGACGGCACCGACGTACCTCATCGCACGTGGCGGTCGATCCGCGACGAACTGGCCGGGGCTGAGCTGGCCGAGACCACCCGGTCTTGGGCGCTCGCGACGTTCCGCCTCCTGGCCGAGGCCGAAGGAGCGACCCACGGCATCGA
>JBDHZQ010000088.1:0-10128 GCA_039811945.1 Propionibacteriaceae bacterium | reverse complement strand
CCGTCGACCGGACCTGTCGGACCACCACCGACGAAGGCATCGGCAGGGACACGTTCGCTGCGACGAGGGTGACGGTGGCTCCCCGTGCGGCGGCTGCGCGGGCGATCGCGACACCCATCCGACCGCTGGAGGCGTTGCCGAGGAACCTGACCGGGTCGATCGCCTCGTGGGTTCCGCCTGCGCTCACCGCGACGCGAAGGCCGGTCAGATCCTGCCGGGCCATGGCTCGGGACAGGTCAGGCGCGGCCAACGTGGCCAACGCGACCTCGACGATCTCGGCGGGATCTGGCAGACGACCGATTCCGGTGTCGGCGCCGGCGAGGCGGCCCGACGCGGGGTTCAGTACGGCAACGCCACGCGCCCGGAGTGTGGCCACGTTCGCCTGCGTCGCCGCATGCAGCCACATCTCCGTGTGCATCGCCGGGCACAAGAGCACCGGGCAGGTCGCGGTGAGCAGCGTGTTCGTCAACAGATCGTCGGCCCGGCCGGTCGCGGCGCGCGACACCAGATCCGCCGTGGCAGGAGCGACTACGACGAGGCCAGCGTGACGCCCGAGCCGCACGTGCGGAATCGTCGCCGCATCAGTGAAGACATCCGTAGCAACCGGGCGTCCTGACAGAGCAGCGAACGTGGTCGCCCCCACGAATTCGAGTGCATTCTCGGTTGGCACGACGGTGACCTCGTGCCCGGCCTCTGACAGCCGGCGCAGAACCTCGCAGGCCTTGTACGCGGCGATTCCGCCGGAAACGCCCAGGACGATCCGACTCATCGTGGGGCCGACCTAGAGGTCGGCGTCACCGAACGGGTCTCCGAACACGAAATCGGGATCAGCCACGGCTTCAGCGCGTGCGGCTGCCTCGGCCTCGGGGTCGATCTGATGGCATTCCAACACGTCGGCGTTGACTTCGCGCAGCGCGATCGACAGCGGCTTCTCCTGCGGGCTGGTCTCGACCAGAGGACCGACGTTCTCCAGCAGGCCTTCGGCGAGCTGCGAATAGTAGGCGTTGATCTGCCGGGCGCGCTTGGCCGCGAACAACACGAGCCGGTACTTCGAATCGACCTTCGTCAGCAGTTCGTCGATGGGCGGGTTGGTGATGCCTTCAGCGTGAACCGTCACTGCGTACCTTCGTTCGGGATATGAGGAATCGGCCCGGTCGTGCCAGGGCCCAGACCAAGTAACTCTACCAAGTCCGCCACGGTCTGCGCGACATCGCTGTTCACGACGGACGCGTCGAACTCCGTGACGGCGGCCAGTTCGACTTCGGCGGTCCTCAATCGGCGTGCCAAGGCGTCGGAGTTCTCGGTGCCACGACCGCGCAGGCGACGCTCCAACTCCGCCCAGCTGGGCGGCAGCAGGAAGATCGTGCGGCAATCGGGCAGCGCGTGTTTGACCTGCCTCGCCCCGGCCAGGTCCAGTTCGAGCAGGCAACACAGACCCGCCGCCCGCGCGGCCTCGACCGGCGTGCGGGGGGTGCCGTACCTCGCCGTGCGGTGGACGACCGCCCACTCGAGCAGTGAGCCGGTCTCGATCAGCCGGTCGAATTCTGCGTCGTCGACGAACCAGTAGGTGACACCGTTCACCTCGCCGGGCCGGGGCGATCGCGTGGTGGCGGAGACCGACAACCACACTTCGGGGTGCTGCCGGATCAACTCCGCGACGACGGTTCCCTTGCCGACACCACTCGGACCGGTCAGGACCGTGACGCCGGCCGTCACGAAAACTCGGCCTTGAGCCCTGCCACCTGATGCCGACCCAGGCCACGGATCCGTCGATTGGCCGCAATGTCGAGGCGAGCCATCACTTCCGCGGCCCGCTTGTCACCCACCCGGGGCACACACTTGAGCAGATCGACCACCTTCACGTGGGCCAGAACGGGATCCTCCGCGGCGATCGCCAGGGCCTTGCCCAGACCCATCGACCCGTTGCGGACTTGGAGTTTCAGATCGGCGCGGGAACGCCGTGCGGCCGCAGCGGCCTCGCGAGCCGCTTGGAGCTGCTCGGCTGACAGCTGAGGAATGGACACCATGCGTCTCCGATCACATCGTGGTGCTCCCGGTCCCGCCGGGTGGCGCACACCTTAATCCACGTCGAAGGCCCGTGACGTGGCCGTCCTAAACCGATTCTGCACGCTGCCTTCAGGTCAGGAATGTATCCAAGGCGACCCTTAGTTCCTGCTTGTGTCCAGGAGTTTCGCGACAGATGCTCGCAGTCCGTCTGCGGTGGGTCCAGCCTGCAGGATCTCACGGCTCGCCGAGGGCAGAACGTGGCCGGCAGCCGTACCGAAGATTTCGGCGATCGCATCCATCGAGCCACCCTGAGCCCCGATTCCCGGCGCCAGGATCGAGGCGTTGAAATCGGACAGGTCACACCCCAGATCGCTGTGGGTCGCCCCGACCACCAAGCCGATCCCGAACTGCCCGGTGGCGTCGTTGATGGCGGCCACGTCGTCGACGATGGTCTGCACGACGGGCCGGCCGTCCAGGCCGACCGACAACTGCACCTGGCTGCCTTCAGGGTTGCTCGTGCGGGCCAGCACGTACACCCCACGCCCCGTCGCGTGGGCTGCGTCGAAGGCCGGAGCCAGCGACATGAGTCCGAGGTACGGCGAGACGGTGACGGCGTCGGCTGCGAGGGGACCCTCCCCGAGGTACGCCGCCGCATAGGCGGCCATCGTGGAGCCGATGTCACCTCTCTTGACGTCGAGCAGCACGAGGGCTCCCGCCGCCCGGGCGGCCGCCATGGTCTGCTCCAGCACCCTCACTCCGGCGGAGCCGTGGGCCTCGAAGAACGCCGATTGCGGCTTGAAGACTGCGACCACGTCGGCGAGGGCATCCACCATGGTGCGCGCCACGGTCTCGAGGCCGTGGCAGTCGTACGGCAATCCCCACCGCTCGATCACGTCCCGGCTGGGGTCGATCCCGGCGCACAGTGCTCCGAGCCGGCCGACTCGTTCGGCCAGACGTGCGGCGTACGTGGTCATCGCGGCCTCTTCTCGTTTCGTGCGTTGATCCCGGTCACCAGGGCGACGCCGTGGTAGATGAAACCCGTGTAGACCTGAACCAGCGACGCTCCGGCATCGAACATTCGGTCGGCATCGCCAGGCGTCATGATCCCTCCCACTCCGATGACCGGCAGAGACGTCGACCCGGCCACACGGGTGACCACGTCGAGGGCTCGCCTCGTCAGAGGAGCTCCGGAGAGGCCTCCCGCCTCGTCTGCGCGCGGTCGGTCGGCGAGGTCCAGGCCGTCCCTCGACAGGGTGGTGTTGGTCGCGATCAGACCCGACGCCCCCGCGTCGGAAACGACGGTCAGGACCTCGTCAATCTGGGCGTCGGTCAGATCGGGTGCGATCTTGACGAAGATCGGCACCGAGGGCGGCCCCTCGATCGACGCCGCCTCGGTGACCAACGTTCCGACCAAGTCACGCAGCAATCCCCCGTCTTGGAGGCTGCGCAGGCCGGGTGTGTTCGGGCTGGAGACGTTGACAGCGACGTAGTCGGCGTACGGCGCGACGGCCCGGAAGCTGGCCACGTAGTCGGAGACCGCATCGGCGAGCGGAATGACCTTGGACTTGCCCAGCGAGATACCCAGCGGGATGCCCAGCGACGCCTGGCCTCGCCGTACCCCCGCCTCGTCCAGGCGCGCCGCCAGCGCCGCCGCACCCCGGTTGTTGAAACCCATCCGGTTGACGATCGCCTGGGATCGCCGCAGGCGGAACAAGCGCGGCGCATCGTTGCCGGGCTGCGGGAATGCCGTCACGGTGCCGAGTTCGGCGAATCCGAACCCGAGCGCCGCCCAGGCCGATGCGGCGACACCGTCCTTGTCGAGGCGCGCGGCCACGCCGACCCGGCCGGGGAACGAGATCCCCGCCACGGTCACCGGAATGCTCGGTGGACCGACGATCCCACGGAGCACGGAGCGCTGCCAGGGCGACACGTGGCCCAGCAGCCGGATCAACTCCTCGTGGATGGCTTCAGGGTCGCCGCCGTGTCGACGGAACAGCACCGGACGAAGGAACGACTCGTACCCCATCCGAAGCAGAGCCGTCCGCACGTTCACTGGAGGTCCAGAGCCTGTTCGATCACGGCATTCCACTGCTGGAGGGATCGGACCCCCACGTCACCTGAACGAGCAGCCTCGATTCCCTGTACGGCAGCGGCCAGCCCCTGCACCGTGGTGATGCACGGGATGTCCCGCAGGATCGCCGCGGTCCTGATCTCGTAGCCGTCGCGGCGGGTGGCGGATCCGAACGACCGTCCTCGGGGGGTGTTGAAGACCAGGTCGATGTCACCGTCGAGGATCATCTGGACGACGGTCGGCTCGCCGTTCGGGCCGGGTCCCTCGGTCGACTTGCGCACGGGCGTCACCGACAGCCCGTGGCGGCTCAGCACCTGGGCCGTACCTGCGGTCGCCAGCACCTCGAATCCCAACCCCGCCAGCACCTTCACGGGGAAGATGATGTTGCGCTTGTCGGCATCCGCGACCGAGACGAACGCGCGGCCGTTGGTCGGCAGGGAGCCGTACGACCCCGTCTGGCTCTTGGCGAAGGCCGTGCCGAAGGTAGCGTCGAGGCCCATCACTTCGCCGGTGGACCTCATCTCGGGACCCAACACGGTGTCGACAGACGTGCCGTCGGGGGTACGGAAGCGGTTGAACGGCATGACGGCTTCCTTGACCGAGATGGGAGCCCCGGTCGGCACGTTGGCGCCGTCGTGCACGCTGCGCAGCCGGCCCACGGCCCGAAGCTCGGCGATCGTGGAGCCCATCATGATCAGGGCGGCAGCCTTCGCCAGTTGGGTGCCGGTGGCCTTCGAGACGAACGGGACGGTGCGTGAGGCGCGCGGGTTGGCCTCCAGGACGTACAGGGTGTCTCCGGCCATGGCGTACTGGATGTTGATCAGCCCGCGCACTCCGACGCCGTCGGCGATGGCCAGCGTCGACCGCCTGATGCGTTCCACCACGTCGTCGCCGAGTGTGATCGGCGGCAGGGTGCACGCGGAGTCGCCGGAGTGGACGCCGGCTTCCTCGATGTGCTCCATCACACCACCGATGTACAGATCCGTACCGTCGTACAAGGCGTCGACGTCGATCTCCACCGCGTCGTCGAGGAACTTGTCCACCATCACGGGGTTGTCTTCGGACGCGTTCGTCACCCGGGTGATGTAGTCGTCGAGCGTGGGATCGTCGTACACGATCTCCATCCCCCGCCCACCCAGCACGTACGAGGGACGCACGAGCACCGGGTAGCCGATCTCCGCCGCGATCCGCCGCGCCCCGTCGCGGGAGGTGGCCATCCCGAATCTCGGGGCTGGCAAGTGGGCTGAGGCCAGGACGGCACCGAACGCGCCGCGTTCCTCCGCCAGATGGATGGCCTCCGGCGACGTGCCCACGATCGGCAGCCCCGCCTCCTTGAGCGACTGGGCCAACTTCAGCGGAGTCTGCCCGCCCAGTTGCACGATGACACCTGCGATCGGCCCGGCAGCCAACTCGGCGTCGTAGATCTCGAGCACGTCCTCGAGGGTCAGCGGCTCGAAATAGAGCCGGTCGGAGGTGTCGTAGTCGGTGGAGACGGTCTCGGGGTTGCAGTTGACCATCACGGTCTCGTACCCCACCTCCGACAACACCATCGCCGCATGCACGCACGAATAGTCGAACTCGATGCCCTGGCCGATGCGGTTCGGTCCGGATCCGAGGATCATGACCGCCGGCTTGGTACGGGGGCGGACCTCGGTCTCCTCGTCGTAGGACGAATAGTGGTACGGCGTGCGCGCGGCAAACTCGGCGGCGCAGGTGTCGACGGTCTTGAAGACGGGCCTGATCTTGAGCGCGTGACGCACCTCCCGCACCTGCTCGGGCCGCAAGCCACGAATCTGCCCCACTTGGGCGTCCGACAGGCCGTGCCGTTTCGCTTCGCGCAGCAAGTCGGAGGTGAGGTCGTCGGCGTGGGCCAGCCGATCGGCGAGGTCGACCACGATCATCAGCTGGTCGACGAACCAGGGGTCGATCTTGGTGGCGTCGAAGACCTGGGCCGGGGTAGCTCCCGCCCTCAACGCGAGCACGACCTTGCCAAGCCGCCCGTCGTGGGGTCGGCTGGCCTCGGCGAGCAGATCGTCGACGCTGGCGTCGATGTCGCCGGCGAGCACGAACGGCGCGCGTGGATCCTCCAGGCTGCGCAGTGCCTTACCGAGCGCCTCGGTGAAATTGCGACCGATCGCCATCGCCTCGCCCACCGACTTCATATGGGTGGTCAGCGTGTCCTCAGCGGTCGGGAACTTCTCGAACGCGAAGCGCGGCACCTTGACCACCACATAGTCGAGCGTGGGTTCGAAGGCGGCCGAGTACCAGGCCGGAGCCTCGCCCGGCTCGCTCGGGCCGGCGGCAGGGTCGGCCGGTGCTCCTCCGTGCGAGGTGATGTCGTTGGTGATCTCGTCGAGCGTGTAGCCGACGGCGACTTTGGCCGCGATCTTGGCGATCGGGAAACCGGTGGCCTTCGATGCGAGCGCCGACGATCTCGAGACCCGAGGGTTCATCTCGATGACGATCATCCGTCCGTCGACCGGGTTGACGGCGAACTGGATGTTGCACCCGCCGGTGTCGACGCCGACCGCCCGGATGATTCCGATCCCGACGTCGCGCATCCGCTGGTATTCACGGTCGGTCAACGTCATGGCCGGGGCGACGGTGATCGAGTCGCCGGTATGGACACCCATCGGGTCGAGGTTCTCGATCGAACACACGATCACCACGTTGTCGACCCGGTCTCGCATGACCTCGAGTTCGAACTCTTTCCACCCGAGAATGGATTCCTCGATCAGCACCTCGGTGACCGGTGACGCGTCGAGGCCGGCCGTGGCGATCCGCCGCAACTCGGCAGGATCGTGGGCAAAGCCCGATCCAACCCCGCCCATCGTGTAGCTGGGCCGTACCACCACGGGGTAGCCGAGCTGATCGGCAGCCGTCAGGACCTCGTCGAGCGAGTGGCAAATCACAGACCGCGCGACCTCGGCGGGACCACCGGCGATGTCGAGGGACGCGACGATCGTCTTGAACGTCTCCCGGTTCTCGCCGCGTTGGATGGCCTCGATCGACGCGCCGATGAGCTCGACGCCGTACTTCGCCAGCACTCCGCTCTCGTGCAAGGCCACCGCCGTGTTGAGCGCGGTCTGCCCGCCCATGGTCGCCAACAGCGCGTCGGGCCGTTCGGCCGCGATGACTTGCTCGACGAAGTCGGGTGTGATCGGCTCGATGTAGGTCGCGTTAGCGAACTCCGGGTCGGTCATGATCGTCGCCGGGTTGGAGTTCACGAGGATGACCCGGAAGCCCTCTTCGCGCAGCACGCGGCACGCCTGGGTGCCGGAGTAGTCGAACTCGCAGGCCTGGCCGATGACGATCGGTCCGGAGCCGATGACCAGGATGGACGAGATGTCCGTACGGCGGGGCATCAGTTCCTCCCCGCGGCGCGAGCCTCGGTCATGACCCGGACGAATCGCTCGAACAGGTACTCGGCGTCGTGTGGCCCGGCCGCCGCTTCCGGGTGGTACTGCACGCTGAACCCACGCACGAGGCCGGTCTCGTCGGTCAATTGCAATCCCTCGACCACGTCGTCGTTGAGGCACACGTGCGAGACCTCGACGAAGCCGTACGGCGTCGGGATCGCTCGGTCGGTCGGGGCATCCACCGCAAACCCGTGATTGTGGGCGGTGATCTCGACCTTCCCCGTCGTGCGGTCCTGCACCGGTTGGTTGATGCCGCGGTGGCCGTACTTCAGCTTGTACGTGCCGAATCCCAGCGCCCGGCCGAAGATCTGGTTGCCGAAGCAGATCCCGAAGAACGGAATCCGGTGGGCCAATGCCTCGGCCAGCACCTCGACCTGCCGATCTGCGGAGGCCGGGTCGCCGGGGCCGTTGGAATAGAACAGGCCGTCGGGGGCCAGCGAGAGGATCTCGTCGATCCCGGTGTCCGCGGGCACGACGTGGACCTCGATTCCCCGCTGCGCCATCTGCTTGGGGGTCATGGACTTGATCCCGAGGTCGACGGCGACGACGGTGAACTGTCGTTCGCCGACCGCTGGCACGAGGTACGGCTCTGCCGTCGTCACGTCGGCCACGAGATTGGCCCCGGCCATCGGCGGAGACGCCAGCACCTGGTCGAGCAGGATGTCGGTGTCGAGCACGTCGGTCGAGATGCCGACCCGCATCGCGCCCCGTTCCCGCAGGTGACGGGTCAGCGCCCTGGTGTCGATATCGCAGATGCCGACGATGTCCTGGCTGCGCAGTTCGTCGTCGAGGGTACGGATCGCCCGCCAACTGGACGGGATCCTGGCTGGATCGCGCACGACGTAGCCGGCGACCCAGATTCGGCCGGACTCGTCGTCTTCGTCGTTCCACCCCGTGTTGCCGATATGCGGCGCTGTCGCAACGACGACCTGGCGGTGGTAGCTGGGGTCTGTGAGCGTCTCTTGATAGCCCGACATCCCGGTCGAGAAGACCGCTTCACCGAAGGTCGTGCCGGTCGCCCCGAAGGAACGGCCGGTGAACGCTCGACCGTCTTCGAGAACGAGGATCGCGGGAACGGGCTGGGCGTCCGTGGCATTCATCGCAGCGGACTGTACCAGTGACGCCCGCCGCTCTTCTCCGACGCCTTGCGGATGGACCTACCCGCGAGACAACCGGGTGCGGCGAGCTGCGATACCGGCGAACGCGACCATGGCTGCCGCCAGAGCCGCGATGCCAGCCCAGGCCAGAACGGCCAAGCCAGTGATCCCGGAGTCGAACAGCGAAGTCGGCTTCGTCGGATTGGCCGGGTTCGCAGGAGCTACGACGGCCGCCACGGTGCTGGAGGCCGACGGGGTCGGGGCCGAGGACGTGACCGACGGCGTGGGACTGGAGACCACGGGCAGCGACGGCCCCAGGACCGGCGCCGAGGACTCCACGACGACGACCTGCCGAGCCACTGGGTTGCTCCGCCCCTGGGCGATGATCGACGGCACGTCGGCGGCCCGGACGGTCGAGATCGGCTCAGGCTCGACCGTGAGTGGCGCCTGTTCCGGCCTCGGCGTGAAGGTGCCGCGAACCTGGGAGACGGCGGGCGCCGCCGGAGCTGAGGTGGCCGATGCCGTACCCGACGAAGCCGACAACGGGGCACTCGACGGCGCCGGCGCGACCGGGGCGAAGACTGATGGTGCAGCGGAGGCCGACTTGACCGACACCGTCACGTTGGAGGCGGCCGAGGAATCCGAGGACACGGAGACCTTGGCGGCCGATGTCGATGCCGACGCGATGACCGACGACGACGTGCTGGTCGTGGCCGAGACCGCGACGGACGCGGCGCTGGCTGGCGCGGCCGACGACACGACCGACGCAGCAGAGGACGCCACGCTGGGCCGTACCGACGACGCCGCAGATGACGCCACGCTGGGTCGCGAGGACGAGGAGGTACTCGACGCCGCGGACGAAGCGGCACTAGGCCGTACGGAGGAAACACTGGCCGACGAACTGGCCGGGGCACTGCTCTGCCGTACCGACGACGCACTGGAAGCAGCCGAGTCGTAGGCGTACAGGTTGTACTGGCGCATGATCTGGATGACCAGATCGGCGTACGACGGATCGGTGGCGTAACCGCCCTTGGCGACTTCGCGGATGAACTGGTCGGGGTTGTCGGTGTAGGAGAAGGCCGGCGCGTACCAACTGCGGCTGGACAACAGCAGCCCGTGGTCGAGGAACGAGTCGCCGGGCGTCGCATAGACGCGGAACGCTGACACCTGGGAGTACGACGAGCCGTTGGCGTAGTACTCCAGTGACGAGATCGAGTAGCAGCCGGTCTGGTACGGGCTGGCCGTCGTGCCGCACTTGATGCCGAAATAGCTGCTCGCGGCCGTCGTCAGCTTCGAGGCTCCCCAGCCGCTCTCGAGAATCGACTGAGCGATCGAGACTGACGCCGGTACGCCGTACTTCGCACGCTCAGCCTTGGCCAGCGGTGCCGCGAAGGCGATGTAGGCCGCGCTGTCAGCCGCTTGGGCCGTGGCTGCCGGGAACGCCATCGTTGCGAGGGTCGTCAGCAGCGCGATGAGTACGGCCATGACGCGGCCCAGCCTTCGGTGCATGGGCGTATCAAGGCACGGATTCCGC
>JBDHZQ010000087.1:0-10239 GCA_039811945.1 Propionibacteriaceae bacterium | reverse complement strand
AGGTACGGCCCGGCAGTACGGCGGATCACCGGTCGGCCGTCATGCCCCCCCATGGACGCTGACGGAAAGCGAGACCCCCCGCTGGCTGATCGGTGCTCCCCGATAGCCTGTGCTCCGGCGCCGACAACACCAGCTGATCGATCAGCGCGTCATCCACCAACTCCTGACGCAACCGACGCGAAGCCGACACCTCCGTCGTCATAGTCACGTCCTGGCCGTCCTTCGTCGTCATGGTCATGATGATCTCCTTCCTTCAAGACCACCCTGCTTACACAGAACATCTGACACCTCCGGTCGGGGGCGGGTTCGCCGAGGTCTTCTTGTACGAGCAACAGTCACCTCACCGCGAGGTTGCCGTCAAAGTCATCCGACACCTCAACCTGCCACCCTCACTCTTGCGCGGGTTCATGGACGAGGCCAACATCATGGCCCGGCTCGAACATCCCCACATCGTCGGCGTGCACGCGGCAGGAGTCACCGCCGACGGCCGCCCGTACATCGTCATGACCTACTACCCCCAACCCAACCTCGGCATACGGATCAGACGCGGTCCGCTGTCGACCACCGAGGTGCTCCGGGTCGGCATCCAGATCGCCAGCGCCGTCGAGACCGCCCACCAATCCGGACTCCTCCACCGCGATATCAAGCCCGCGAACATTCTGGTCAGCCGCTTCGGCTCACCCGGACTGACGGACTTTGGGATCTCCTCCCACCTCTCAGACCTCCGTGACGACGACGAAACCAGCGTGTCTCCCCCGTGGGCCTCCCCCGAAGCCCTGCAAGGTCATGGCGTCACCCCAGCCTCCGACGTCTTCTCGCTCGCCGCCACCCTGTGGACACTGCTGGCCGGACACTCTCCCTTCGTCGTCGCAGGAGAGCGCAACACCGTCCACACCGTCTCAGCGCGGGTCACCGGCGGGATCGTGCCACCCCTCAACCGAATCGACGTCCCGCCGTCTCTCGAACGGCTCCTTTGCGCCAGCCTGGCCGTCGACCCGGCGACGCGTCCGCCCACCGCGCGCCAGTTCGCCCGTGGACTGCAGACGATCGAGCAAGAGATGCGTCTGCCCGTGACCCCGATGGTGCTCCCCAACGAGGGGTACGGCACCCCCGCCCCCGCTCCCCAGCTCCGCCCTGCCGCTGTCGACGTTACGATGTACGGCACACCCGGCGGCCAGGCTCAACCACAGGTACCCGCCCGCGTCCCGTTCTCCCCCGGCCCGACCATCGCCGATTCTCCGACCCGGCAGATGCCGGTGATCCCCCTCCCGGCGCCAGAGCTTTCGGCGGCACTACCTGCCACATCCCGACCGAGCCACCGCTGGGTGAAACCCGTCGCCATGGCGCTCCCGGTTGCCTTGGCCGTCGCGGTTGCGGCCGTCGTCGTACCCCAGTTCCTCGCCCAGTCGACGGCCGCCCCGGCGCTGGTGGCGTCGGTCTCGGCCACCGCCGTGGCCCGCGTGAGCACCAGCGCGCCGGCCACGACCACCGCTCCCGCGACCACGAAGGCCACCACCACCGCGCCAGCCCCACCGCCGCCTCCCCCGCAAGTCACCTACACACTCCACAATGGCGTCGGCTTCGTGCTACCACCAGGCTGGAGGTTGCTCACCGAATACCCAGACGCTTGGGGCGCAGCCTTCACCAACGGTCAATCCGGCGTGTGGGTGCATCTGTACGTCTGGAAGACGGGCCCCGGCTACGCAACGAACGCACTCGACGCCTGCCAACGATCAATCCGGGATATCGTTGATGACCCCGCCAGCTACGATGCCACGACGTTCACGTGGTCGAGTCCCCGAGATCGGTCGCAACCGAACCGACCATGACCGCGGCATCCTGCGGGTACTGACACACATGGACTAAGGATCGGAGTCACCGCTGGTATTCCGAGTTTCACGTGTATAGAAGGCGGGACGCTCTCAATATCTCGGTCTGGGCTCAGGTGATCGATGGTCGACCGTCGCCCGAAGCTGACATCCAGGCCTTCAGGGTGGAAGCACTGCGCGCCATCTCGACCGCGAGGTAGCTCAGTCGGCGACGTTGCCGTACCGACCGACGCCGGGGGGTGCTGATTCGAGCCAGGACAGGAAACCGGTCAACGCGTCGGGAGCCATGGCAACTTCGATGGGAGCCCGGTCGGTCTTGCGCTGTTCGAGCATCGCCACGCGTTGACCGTCGTAGAGCACGACGGATTCCAGCGACGTGGGCTCACGCTGGCCGACCACGGTCGTCCGGGCTCGTTCCAGCCGTACCCGCGGCTTGAGACTCAACCCGAAGACCCGGTACCACTCCAGCCATTCCCCCGAATAACGAGCGACGCCAAGCACCCAACCGGTGCCTGGCGTCGTGGTGTGGAGTCGCATGGAACACTCGAACGTTCCGCCCTGACGCGACAACCATCGTTGGCGGATCATCAGCCACACGATCGGGACGACGACGAGCAGGACGACAACGGCGCCGATCAGCTCCGCCGTGCGCACCACGTCCATGCCGAGACCCTACACTGACTCGAATGCTCTGTGAGCACAGGGAAATATCTACAGCACAGGCTTGTTGTTCAGGCGCTGAGCCGCCTTGACCTGCGCGGACGCCCTGGCGAAGTGACGATGTGTCTCGTCGTCGTTCGCCCCGGCGTCCAACCGCTTCTCAGCCTCACGAAGTTCCTTCTCCGCCTCGGGCAGCGTGATCTCGCGGGCCAGCTTGGCGAACGGGGCGATCACGGCCGCCCGGGTGAGAGTCACGGAGAGGAAGCCGCCCTCGACCGCGATCACCTCTCGGCGGCCATCACTCGTCGTCACCTCCAGCACGCCCGGGACGAGCGGGGCGATGACCGGCTCGTGATGGGCGAGGATGCCGATGTCGCCTTCGGTCGTACGGCCGACCAGCGAGATCGCGTCCCCCTCCCACACGATGCGGTCGGCCGCCACGACCTCGACCCAGAACGTGTCCGCCATGGCTCAGGCGCCTTCCTTCTGCAGCTCTTCGTTCTTCTTCATCACGTCGTCCATACCGCCGACGTTGAAGAAGGCCTGCTCGGGGATGTGGTCGACGTCGCCGTTGCAGATCATCTGGAAGCTCTCGACGGTCTGCTCGATCGGCACGGTCGACCCCGGCACCTGCGTGAACTTCTCGGCCATGTAGGTGTTCTGGCTCAGGAACTGCTGGATCCGGCGAGCCCGATTGACGACGACCTTGTCTTCCTCGGACAACTCGTCGACCCCCAGGATCGCGATGATGTCCTGCAGCTCCTTGTTGCGCTGGAGGATCTGCTTGACCCGTACGGCCGTGTCGTAGTGAGCCTGCCCGACGTACTGCGGGTCGAGAATGCGCGAGGTCGACGTCAGCGGGTCCACGGCTGGGTAGAGGCCACGGGCTGCGATCTCACGCGACAACTCGGTCGTCGCATCCAGGTGGGCGAAGGTGGTCGCGGGAGCCGGATCGGTGTAGTCGTCGGCGGGAACGTAGATCGCCTGCATCGAGGTGATCGAGTGGCCCCGAGTCGACGTGATCCGCTCCTGCAACTGGCCCATTTCGTCAGCGAGGTTCGGCTGGTACCCCACGGCCGACGGCATCCGGCCCAGCAGGGTCGACACCTCCGAGCCAGCCTGCGTGAACCGGAAGATGTTGTCGATGAACAGCAGCACGTCCTGGTTCATGACGTCGCGGAAGTACTCCGCCATCGTCAGCGCCGAGAGCGCCACCCGCAGACGCGTGCCCGGCGGCTCGTCCATCTGGCCGAACACCAGAGCGGTGTCCTTCATGACGCCGGCTTCGATCATCTCGTTGATGAGGTCGTTGCCCTCGCGGGTGCGCTCGCCCACGCCCGCGAACACCGAGGTGCCACCGAAGTTGTGGGCGATCCGATAGATCATCTCTTGGATCAACACGGTCTTGCCTACACCCGCGCCACCGAACAGGCCGATCTTGCCGCCCTGCACGTACGGCGTGAGCAGGTCGAGCACCTTGATGCCGGTCTGCAGCATCTCGGTCTTGGATTCGAGCTCGTCAAACTTCGGAGCCGAGCGGTGGATCGGCCAGCGCTCGGTGATCTCCAAGGCGGTGATGTCCTCGTTGAGACATTCGCCGGTCACATTCCACACCCGGCCCTTGGTGACGAACCCGACCGGCACGGAGATGGGTGCGCCTGTGTCGCGCACCGCCGCCCCCCGCTGCATGCCGTCGGTCGGCTTGAGGGCGATCGCCCGCACGATGTTGTCTCCCACGTGGAGAGCCACTTCGAGCGTCATCGACCGCTTGGAACCGTCGACCTCGATCTCGATCAGGAGGGCGTTCAGGATGTCGGGCATCTCGTCGGGGGCGAACTCCACGTCCACGACGGGGCCGATCACACGAACGACCCGACCGACCCCTGCGGTCCCGGTGGTCGACTCGACGGTCTGGGCGGCGGTCATGATTACTCCTCGTCGCTTCCTTCGGCCAGCGCCGAAGCGCCGCCGACGATCTCGGTGATCTCTTGGGTGATCTGGGACTGACGGGCCTGATTGGCCTCACGGGTGAGCCGCTGAATCAGCTGCTCGGCGTTGTCGGTCGCCGACTTCATCGCCTTCTGCTTGCTGGCCAACTCCGACGCAGCGGCTTGCATCACGTAGAAGTGGATCCGGTTGCGGATGTACATCGGGAGCAGCGCATTCAGCACGGTCTCGGGGTCGGGCTCGAAGGCGTACAACGGCAGCAGCCGCCCGATCTCAGGTTCCGTGGGTGCGTTCCTGACCACCCGCAGTGGCAACACGCGCCGTACCCGCGGTTCCTGCACGAGCATCGACTCGAACCGGGTATAGACGACCTGGATCTCGTCGACGCCACCTTCTTCGGTCGGCTTGAGGAAGACGTCGATCAGCTCGTCGGCGATCGCGTCGGAATCCCGGTAGTTGGGCTTGTCGGAGAAACCTGACCACTGTCCGGCGATCGGGCGATCCCGGTATTGGTAGTAGCCGATCCCCTTGCGCCCACAGATGTAGGTGAGCACGTCCTTGCCCTCGTCACGCAACGTCTGTGTGAGCCGCTCGGCCATCCTGATCGCATTGGTCGAGTACGCCCCGGCAAGCCCTCGATCGGAGGTGATCAGCAGCACGGCGGCACGCTTGGGGTTGGCTTCTTCGTGAGTCAACGGATGGTCGTACCCGGAGTACGACGCGACCGCAGCCACAGCACGGTTGAGTTCACGCGTGTACGGCAGGGACTCCTGGGCGGCCTGCTGCGCCCTCGAGATCCGCGACGAGGCGATGAGTTCCATCGCCCGGGTGATCTTCTTGGTCGCCTGGACCGAGCGTCGCCGCTGCCGCAGCTCACGCAGACTGGCTGGCATGGGTCAGTGGGCCTTTCGTCCCGAGGCCACGATCTCCTCTTGATGGATGTCGGTGTCGGCGAGCGGCTCGTGCACCTCGTTGTCGTCGACGAGGATCTTGCCGTCGGACGTGCGGAACTGGTGTTTGAACTCGTCGATCGCCGTCTTGGTGGCCGCGATCGAATCCGCGTCGAAGGTCGCTGTTTCGTCGATCGTCTGCAGGATCGGAGTGTTGGTCCTCAGGTAGTCGAGGAATTCCCGCTCGAACCTCAGAATGTCGGCGACCGGCACGTCGTCCAGATGGCCGTTCAACCCGGCCCAGACGCTGACGACCTGATCCTCGACGGGGTACGGCGAATACTGCGGCTGGCGCAGCAGCTCGACCAGACGCGATCCGCGCTCCAACTGCCGACGGCTGGTGGCGTCGAGATCGGAGGCGAACATGGCGAACGCCTGCATGTCCCGGTACTGCGCCAAGCTGATCTTCAGCGTTCCGGCGACGGACTTCATGGCCTTGATCTGGGCGGCGCCGCCGACGCGGGAGACCGAGATTCCGACGTCGATGGCCGGGCGCTGGTTGGCGTTGAACAGGTCGGACTGCAAGAACAGCTGGCCGTCGGTGATCGAGATCACGTTGGTGGGAATGTAGGCCGACACGTCGTTGGCCTTCGTCTCGATGATCGGCAGACCGGTCATCGAACCCCCACCCAAGGCGTCGGAGAGCTTCGCGCAGCGCTCGAGCAGCCGCGAGTGGAGGTAGAAGACGTCGCCGGGGTACGCCTCGCGGCCCGGCGGGCGACGCAACAGCAGCGACATCGCTCGGTACGCCTCGGCCTGCTTGGTCAGATCGTCGAACACGATCAGGACGTGCTTGCCCTCGTACATCCAGTGCTGACCGATCGCCGATCCGGTGTAGGGAGCGATGTACTTGAAGCCGGCCGGATCGGACGCCGGCGCGTGCACGATCGTCGTGTAGGCCAGCGCCCCCGCCTTCTCCAGCGCCCCGCGTACCTCCGCGATCGTCGAGCCCTTCTGGCCCACAGCCACGTAGATGCAGCGGACCTGCTTCTTCGGGTCCCCCGATTCCCAGTTGCGACGCTGGTTGATGATCGTGTCGATCGCGATGGCGGTCTTGCCGGTCTTGCGGTCGCCGATGATGAGCTGGCGCTGTCCGCGCCCGATCGGGGTCATCGCGTCGATCGCCTTGATACCGGTCTGCAGCGGCTCGTTCACGCTCTGGCGATCCATCACGCCGGCCGCCTGCAACTCCAGCGGTCGCCGGTCGCCCAAGGGCGTGATCTCACCGAGGCCGTCGATCGGGTTGCCCATGGCGTCGACGACGCGCCCAAGGTAACCGTCGCCGGTCCTCACAGACAGAATCTCGCCGGTCCTCCGGACCTCGGAGCCCTCTTCGATGCCCTCGGAGTTACCCAGCACGACCACGCCGATGTCACGCACGTCGAGGTTGAGTGCGATGCCCCGCACGCCGTTGCTGAACTCCAGCAATTCGTTGGCCATGGCAGACGGCAGACCTTCGACCCGGGCGATGCCGTCTCCGGAGGTGACGACGGTGCCGATCTCTTCGCGCGCGGCGGTGGCCGGCGAGAAGTCCTGGACGAACTGATCCAGTGCGGCCCGGATCTCGTCGCTGTTGATGGTCAGTTCCGCCATGATGGCTGCCTTCCTATCGGGCTTGCACCCCGTGGTTCTTCCTATTTACGTCATCTGGCGACGGGCCGCCTCCAGGCGCCCCGCCACCGATCCATCGATCACTTCGTCGCCCATCTCGACCCGGACGCCACCGACCACCGCAGGGTCCACGACGACCTGGACCTCGACGGGCCGCTGCGCCTGCGCGGTGAGCGCCGCCCTCAGCCGGGCCTGCTGCTCGGCCGTGAGTTCGGTGGCCACCCGGACCGTCGCGACGATGCGGCGGCGCAACTGCGCGCTCACGAGCAGGTAGTTCTCGATCGTGAGATCGAAGGTACGGCGACGCGCCTTGACCGCTCGCTGCGCCAGGGTCAGCGTCTCCGCCGGCGCCTTGGCGCCCAGGAGCTGGGCCACGACGTGCTGGCGCAGGGCCAGTGGTGCCTGGGGGTTGCCCAGAGCCGCACGCAGCTCACGGTCGGCGTCCACCACGCGACCGAATCTGAACAACGACTCTTCGACCTCGTCGAGTCGGCCCGCCTTCTGGGCCGTCAACAACGTGGCCCTCACCGCTTGCCGTTCGATCGCGTCCGCGAGGCCTCGACCGGATCGCCAGGTCAGTCCCACCGCGTGGGTCACGACCTGGAGAGCGACCGGATCGATCTTGCCCTGCAGAAGTACGGTCGCTGTCTGCCGGCGCTGGGCCACCGACAGCGCTGGATCCACCAGGGTCCGTCGCAACTGCGGTGAGCCGTCCAAAGCGTCCACGACCGCGAACAGGTCGTCGGCGACGCGGTCGGGAACCTGCGCGACCCCGAGCAGGACACCGTCGACCGAATTCTGCCGGGCCTCGGCGCTCGCAGACATCGCCATGGCTCAGGCCTTCGGGGACTGAGTCTCGAGGTCGGACAGGAAACGATCGACGGTGCGACGAGCACGCTCGTCGTCGGTCAGCGACTCGCCGACGATCTTGCCGGCCAGAGCCGTCGCCAGCCCGCCCACCTCACGGCGCAACGCCTCTTTGGCGTGGCTGCGATCGGCCTCGATCTGGGCCTCGGCGCTCGCGAGAATCCTCGACGCCTCCGCGTTGGCGTGCTCACGCATCTCCGCCTGGATCTGTGCGCCGGCGTTCTTGGCGTCCTCCCGGATCTTCGCCGCCTCGCCGCGCGCCTCCGACAGCTGGGCCTTGTACTGGGCCAACGCTGCCGCGGCGTCCTCCTGAGCCTTCTCGGCCCGTTCCATACCGCCGCGGATCGCGTCGGCCCGCTCCTCGTACATGGCCTCGAACTTCGGCACGACCTGCTTCGCCACCACCCACCAGATGATGAGCATCAAGACGATGCCCACCACGACTTCGGTGAGGTAATGCGGCATCAGCGGCCCGAGCGGGCCGGTGCCACCTTCCAAGGGTGTCATGAGGCCCTACTTGGTCAGCGCGCCGGTCAGAACGAAGGCCAGTGCGATACCGATAATGGCCAGCGCTTCGACTACGGCGAAGCCGATCCAGGCGGTGCCCATCATCGCGCCGCGGGCTTCGGGCTGACGGGCGGTGCCGTTGATGACCGACGAGAAGATCCAGGCCACGCCGATGCCTGGGCCGAGGGTCGCGAGGCCGTAGCCGATCATGTTCAGCGAACCGCTGATTTCCAGGAGGGTCATGTTTCTTGGTCCTTTCGGATCATCTGTGTGGTGGACAACAAACTCGTGAACTCAGTGCTCCTCGGCGATCGCCGAGGCCACGTACTGGGCGGTCAGAACGGTGAAGATGTAGGCCTGCAGCGCGCCGACCAGCAGTTCGAGCGCGAAGATCGCGAAGCTGAACAGAATCGAGACGCCGCCGGCGACGTTGTACAGCAGGTTGTTCGCATAAGTCAGCAGGTACCCACCCCCGACGACGAACACCATGATCACGAGGTGTCCGGCGAAGAGGTTGGCGAACAGGCGCAACGCGAGCGTGATCGGGCGGGTGACGATGTTGGACAAGAACTCCAGCGGGATGATCAGCGGCCACAGTGCGACGGGGACCCCGGGCGGGATCGTCGACCGCTTCAGGTAACCGAAGAAGCCGTACTTGCGGATCCCGGAGCCGTTGTACAGCAGCCAACTCAGGAGGGCCAAGCCGTACGCGAACCCGATCTTGCTGAACGTCGGGAACATGAAGACGAAGAACTCGCCGAACAAGTTGTTGACCAAGATGAAGCTGAAGAGACCGACCAGGTACGGCAGGTAGGCCTTGAAGTCGTGGCCGAGGATGTCGCGGGCGATCGAATTGCGGAGCATGCCGTACAGGTATTCGCCGGCGAACTGGAACTTGCCGGGCACGACCTTGAGGTTGCGTGACACCAGCAGCCAGAACGCCAGCACGATGACCGCGCCGAGCACGGCCTGGAACACGTGGTTGGTGACCCAGATGTCGGTCCAGGCCCATTGGGATTCGGGGGCTCCGTGCAACCAGGCGTCGCTGGGGAACAACGGGCGTGAATCGAAGGCACCCACTCCGAAGACGGGCGGCTCGTTCCCCTCCAGCGGCAGGAAAGGCACTGTCAAGACCGTCACAGGCGTTTCCCTCTCGTGTCTCGCTCGGGGCTCACGTTGCCCTGCCGTACCTCTTGTAGATGACGTACACGCTCGTCGCCAACCCGAGGATCAGGCCCACGGGGGTGAGGAACCGTGTACCCCACCAGCGGTCTGCGAGAAACCCGAGACCGCCGTAGAGCAAGAGCCCCGCGAGGATGTAGCTCAGCACGCCGTAGGCGTCACCGTTGCTGCGTCCCTGGTCGCTCATGCTGGGCCCGACCCTATCAGTCGGGAACCGACCGATCCGGCCGTTCGGCTCGATCGACGGGGTCGTCGAACACGGGAATCCTGAGCCGGCGGAATGTCACGATCAAACCGGCCAGCCACCCCAACACCCCGGAGCAAATCCCGCAGAACAGACCCAGAGTGTCCAACCGGGCCAGGGATTGAGGATGGTTGAGGAACCAGAGGAGCAGCATTCCCAGGAGGGTGACCCGAAGCACGTACGACCCGACCGACGCGTTTCTGACCTGGCGCGGATCGGCGTCGGCAACGAGCACCTGGACCCCCTGCCCGATCGCGAAATAGGCCAGGGCAACGGCAGCCCCCAGGAGAGCCCCGACCAGACCCGGCACCTGCCGGGTGACGATCCCGAGCCCGACGCCGAGCAGCAGTCCCACGTGCCACCCGGCCAGCCCACCGAGCAGGAGCCGCGTCGCGTTCTGACGGGTCCGGGACACGCGTGGGCTCATCGGGAACCTCCGCCG
>JBDHZQ010000086.1:0-10456 GCA_039811945.1 Propionibacteriaceae bacterium | reverse complement strand
GATCAGCACCCAGTGGTCGTCGGCTGACCGGTCCGCGCCCAGCCAGAAACGTTCGTCTGTCTCGGCGTAAACGTCGACATCGTCGGCCGGGGAGGTGCCGAGTCGCCGGCGGCGAAGGAGGTACGGCCGCCACGCTTCGTCGCACACGAGGTATCCCACGTGCGCGTCGTCGATCCAGCATGCACCGCCGACCTCCTCGATGACGTCGGGCAGGTCTGCGCGCGCGGCCGCGTCACGGAACCGCACCGTGTAGAGCTCGTCACCCACCGTGTCTTGGGTCCACATGACGGTGTTGCCGTCCGGCGACACCGTGAAGTCCCCGACGGCGTAGAAGGCATGGCCGGTCGCTTCGACCTCGAGATCCAGCAGGCACACCTCGCCCGGCAACGATGCCGACGCGTCGGGGACGTCGTCGGGCGAAGGAGCGGGGGCCCGGCAGAAGCGTGGGTACGACTTCCCCTCCTCGGTTCGTGTGTAGTACCACCAGGCGCGACCGGTGGAATCGACGTCGTAGTCGGGAACGGACCGGTCTGTCTGCACGGTGCGAGCCGAGATCTCGTCGAAGATTCGCCGCCGCAGCCCCTCCAAGTGCTCCGTCTGTTCGTCGGTGTAGGCGTTCTCGGCCTCAAGATGTTCCCGTACCTGCGGGTCCTCGGCGTCTCGCAGCCACTGGTAGGGATCGTCGAATCGCACCCCGTGCACAACCCGGGCATGCGGTCGACGGGCCAGGTGCGGTGCGGGCATCCGGTCACTGTATCGGCGCCGGGTTGTCGACGGCGCACCGTCTGGACGACCAGGCAATTCGACGCGGGCCGGTCGGTAGTCGGATCGAAGTTTGGCGTTTCGGAAGGGTCGTGGCAAGATGGCGCGTCGGAGGCATTGACAGCTGCGGGTTGTTGCGCGCTCGCCAACGCTGCCACCGCCAGTCGGCCTCCTCGACGCTGTAACAGCCGCGCCGAGTCCGTCCGCGTGAGAGGTTCGCCCGTTGGCACGATCCGCAGCCCAGAAGGCCCCTAGTCCCGAGCCCGGCGAAGACGGTCCCGTCCGCCGTACCCGCGCGAAGGCGGCGACCAGCCCGACCCCTGCCGCGCGGACTCGGACGCGCCAAGCTCGACCGGCCACGAGCGAGCCATCGCAGACGCCGGCTCGCGCAAGCCGGGCGAAGGTGAAGGCCGTCGAGGTGGACGAGGCTGCCGAGGTGGACGGAGGGCTCGACGACGAGTTGGACGTCGACGAGGCCGACCTGGCCGAACTCGAGGAAACCGCGGTCGACGACATCGCCGACGACGACGAGGAGGACTCGACGCCGTCGATCGTCGATGCGGTCACCGCGAGCACCGACGTGCCAGTCTCGTTCAAGCGGGAGGGCGACGATGTCGTGTTGACCGTGGGCGGCAAGAAGCGTGGTCTGGAAGACGTCGACGAGTCCGACTTCCAGCCGGCCAAAGAGGCGGAGCTGGAGAAGGAGATCACCGAGGACGAGGGCTTCAGCCTGTCGGATGCCGACGACGCCGACGAGCCCGAACAGCAGGTGATGGCGGCTGGTGCTACGGCGGACCCGGTCAAGGACTACCTCAAGCAGATCGGCAAGGTCGCGCTGCTGAACGCCGAGCAGGAAGTCGAGCTGGCGAAGCGGATCGAGGCCGGCCTGTTCGCCGACGAGCGCCTCAATGGCGGCGATCCCGTCGCTCCCGTCGATGTCGACGATTTCGAGTGGATCGCGACCGACGGCCGGAAGGCGAAGAATCACCTTCTGGAGGCGAACCTGCGGCTGGTCGTGTCGCTCGCCAAGCGCTACACGGGCCGGGGCATGCTGTTCCTCGACCTCATCCAGGAGGGCAACCTCGGTCTGATCCGTGCGGTCGAGAAGTTCGACTACACCAAGGGCTACAAGTTCTCGACCTACGCCACCTGGTGGATCAAGCAGGCGATCACTAGGGCGATGGCCGACCAAGCGCGCACGATCCGCATTCCGGTGCACATGGTCGAGGTCATCAACAAGCTGGCCCGCGTTCAACGACAGATGTTGCAGGACCTCGGGCGGGAGCCAACTCCAGACGAGCTGGCCAAGGAACTCGACATGACGCCGGAGAAGGTCGTCGAGGTGCAGAAGTACGGCCGCGAGCCCATCTCCTTGCACACTCCGCTCGGCGAGGACGGCGACTCCGAATTCGGCGACCTGATCGAGGACTCCGAGGCGGTCGTACCTGCCGATGCGGTGAACTTCACCCTGCTCCAAGAACAACTCCACGACGTGCTCGACACCTTGTCGGAGCGGGAAGCGGGCGTGGTCAGCATGCGATTCGGCCTCACCGACGGGCAGCCCAAAACCTTGGACGAGATCGGCAAGGTGTACGGCGTCACCCGCGAGCGGATCAGGCAGATCGAATCCAAGACGATGTCGAAGCTGCGGCACCCGTCCCGTTCGCAGGTGTTGCGCGACTACTTGGACTGATCAGCTCGGCCTGGTCGGCCGTACCGTGAATGACGTGACGAATCGCATCCCGTTCGAAGGGCTTGCCCGGCCGGCGACGAGCGCTGTCGCGTCGGCTGTCGGTCTGAGTTTGCTCACCAACATCGCCACTGTTCTGGGCGTCGTGGTGTTCGGATGGCCGCCCGGGAACGTGCTGCTGCTGTTTCTAGCCGAGAACGCGGTGGTCGGACTCATGACCGTGGTGAAGATGACGACGGCCGGCGCTGCCAGCACGCAGTCGAGGATCGGCCTCACGCTGTTCTTCTGCTTCCACTTCGGGCTGTTCACGCTGGTGCAGGGAGTCTTCGCGGCAATCGTCGCCCATGGAATCGGGATGTCGCTGACGTGGTGGGCGTTCGGGTTGCCCTTCGCACTGATCGTGGTGCGCTACCTCGTGGAGACGGTCGGGGTCTGGTTCGTGCGGGATGCGCGACGCTTCTCCACACCGAGCGGGGCGATGGCATGGGCGTACCCGCGCGTGCTTGTGATGCAGTTCGGCGCGCTCGCCGGCATGTTCCTCGTCTTTCCGAGTCGCGTGGGATTCGGCGAGGCCCTGACCGCCCTGGGACGCGGCCTCGAGGCTGTGGGGATCACGGCGACACCCGGAACGACGCTCGTCGTCGCCTTGATGATCGTCAAGACCTTGGTTGACCTGTTCGTCGTCGCGAAGTCCGTCGATCGTGATCTCACGCCCGACGTTCGCGCGACCGACGATCAGCTCGTGACCAGTTGAGCCGTACCCCGCAGTAGGACGGCTTCGTCGTACGACACCACGGGGCCGTTGATGTCGCGGGCCATGATCCATGGTCGGCCTGGTGTGCCGGCGAGTCCACCCTTCGTACGGGGCTGACCGCCGGACCCAACCGTGGTCTAGACGAAGATGGTCGCGTACCCGTGGACGTCGGCGAGGTGTTCGGCTGCCTCGTCCACGCTCATCCGGTCGGCTTCCGCGGCGATCGCCAGGGGGAGCAGGCTGGGTTCCCCGGCGGTGGCGATGCCACTGATTCGCGGGAAGGTGCCGAGCACCCAGGAGATCGCGGCGCGGATGTCCGTGGGGTCGGTGAAGGGCTCGTACCAGGTCGCGAGGCGACGTTCCGATTGCCACGGTCTCCTGGCGATCGTCTTGATCGTGCGCAGGGCCGTGCCGCGGTCGTCGACGATTCCGTAAAGGGCATCGAAGTCGCTGCGGAACTGCTGGTCGGCGGTGTACAGGTGGAAGTTCATCGGAGTCAGCACCGAGTCGAAGTCGTACCTCCGCAATGCTTCGGCGTGGACGGACGGGGCCTGCTCCGTGTGTCCGGTGATCCCCAGCCAGTTCACGAGGCCTTCTTCGCGGGCCCGGAGGAAGGCCTCGATGCACCCACCGGGCTCGAAGACCTTCTCTAGCTCGTCGAGATTGCCCACCGAATGCACTTGCCACAGGTCGATCCGATTGGTCTGGAGCAGTTCCAACGAACGCTGCAGTTCTTCCCACGCCCGATCGGCGCTGCGCTCGGTGGTCTTGGTGGCCAGGAAGATCTCGTCGCGCACGCGGGCGACCACCGGACCCATGCGTTCTTCGGCCTGGCCGTACGACGCAGCCGTGTCGAAGTGGTTGATACCGGAACGCAACGCGAGGTCGAGGCTGGTGTCGGCCACGTCCTGAGTGACGTCGGCGAGCGCTGCGGCGCCGTACACCAGAACGCTGGTCGAGTGTCCGATGCGGCCGAGTGCGCGATACTCCATGACTGCTCCTGCGGGTTGGCGGCGTGCCACGACCCTACTCGCGACCGACGACAAAGACCCCCGGCCTCAGGCCGGGGGTCGTGGCAGATCTGCGGGTGAACGTTATCGAATCTTGTCGGTCTCGTCGTGAATGGTGAGCGCGACCTGGCGGAGTTTGTCCGAATGGGCCTTGGCGTGGTGCGCGCAGAAGAGCAACTCATTGCCCCCGGCGAGGGTCACGCGCAGGTACGCCTGCGCGCCGCACCGGTCGCAACGGTCCGCTGCGGTCAGTGACCCGTCGTGCAGTGTGGTGCTCACTGGTGCCTCTCTTCCTTGGGGAGGTCCCGCGCGGTTGCGGGATGCCTTCCTTTGTAGCACCGGGACCGAAGTGCCCGGCGCATTGGGAACGCGCGGCTGGTCAGGAATGTTCCCCGGGTTCCGGACGACTTGAGTCGACCACGCTCAAGGTTAGCGACACGGGCAAGCCCTTTTCCTGGCGGGGTCCACTCCGTGGGCATCCTCAGCCTGGCTTGTCCCAGGTCAGGAGGACTCTGCCGTACGCCAAACGATGCAGTCTGGACCCGGGCAGGACCCGCCCGGAGGTCGCCCGGAGTGAGCCGAACGTATCTCTCGGCGGCCAACATTGGGGTGCCGAATGCTCCCAGTTGCCCCGCATCCGAAGCACCACGCCGCGCAGGAGCCACGCGAGGGATTGCCAGGCAAGATCGGGCGGGGTGAGCCGTACGAACGTCACCACCGCCAGCCGCCCGCCGGGCGAAACTAGGCCGCCGAGGCGCCGCAGGGCGCGAGCCGTGTCGGGGAAGTGATGCAGGGTGGCGTTCGACACCACCACGTCGAAGGCCGGAAGTTGGGCGGTCATCAGATCGCCGACCAGCCAAGCAACGGGTACGGCAGGGAAGCGACCGCGGGCACGATCGACGACGGGACCATCCCGGTCGAGCCCGACGACGGTCGGTACGAATTCGGCGAGGCGAGCCGTCAGGAACCCGTCGCCGCAGCCGACGTCGAGCGCCGTCATCGCATGGGGTGGCACGAGTCGGGCGAGGAGCCCGTCGTAGTGGATGTTGAGGTTCCACGGGTGCCGGGGCTCGCGCATGGGGTCAAGCATCTCGTGGGTGGCGAGGGCCGGGCATCCCGGTGCGGGCGCGCCGTCGAAACGTGGTCGGAGGGTACGGCTAACCTCGCACGGGTGACGACGGAGACTCGGTCGAGGGGCAGGGCGGCTCAAGCCCACGGACACGACTACGAGGCGCGGCACCTGCTGGTGCTGGAGGGGCTGGAAGCTGTCCGCAAACGCCCGGCGATGTATATCGGGTCGACCGATACCAAGGGCCTCATGCACTGCCTGTGGGAGATCATCGACAATTCGGTCGACGAGGCGCTGGCCGGGTACGGGGACCGGATCGAGGTCGAGTTGCGGGCCGACGGGTCGGTGTTCGTGGCCGATCATGCGCGGGGGATCCCCGTCGATACGCATCCGGGTACGGGGTTGTCGGGTGTCGAGGTCGTGTTCACCAAGCTGCATGGCGGCGGCAAGTTCGGGGGAGGGTCCTACTCGGCGACCGGCGGCCTTCACGGTGTGGGCGCGTCGGTGGTGAACGCCCTGTCGAGCCGGCTCGACGTGCAGGTCGACCGTGGCGGCGTGACGTACGAGATGAGCTTCCGGCGAGGAGTGCCTGGCGTCTTCGCCGGCGACGGCCCGACGGCTGCGTTCACGCCGTCGACCGAGCTGCGCAAGGTTGGCACGGTGGGGCGTCTCGTCTCCGGAACCAGGGTGCGGTATTGGCCTGACACCCAGATCTTCCTGCCAGGCGCGCAGTTGGCGTGGGAACCACTTCTGAGTCGGGCTCGGCAGACGAGCTTCCTGATCCCCGGGCTGCAGCTGACCGTGACCGATGCGCGTACGGCCGACGTGGTCACCGAAGTCTTCAAGCACGACGGCGGAATTGCGGAATTCTGCGACTACCTGGCCGACGACACAGGCGTGACCGACGTCGTGAGATTGCAGGGCGCGGACCGATTCACCGAGACCGTGCCGATGCTCGACGAGGACGGGGCGATGACCCCGACCGACGTCGAACGAGATCTGACGGTGGACATCGCCTTGCGGTGGGGTACGGGGTACGACGCGACCGTCCGGTCGTTCGTCAACATCATCGCCACGCCCAAGGGCGGCACCCACGTGCAGGGTTTCGAGCGGGGCATGACCAGGGCCTTCCTCAAGGGCCTCGACGGAACCCGGATCATGAAGGCAGGGGAGGAGCTGCTCAAGGACGACATTCTGGAGGGCTTGACCGCAGTCGTGACGGTACGACTGGCCGAGCCCCAGTTCGAAGGCCAGACCAAGGAGGTCCTGGGCACCCCTGCCGTCTCGCGCATCGTCGCGCGCATCGTCGAAAGCGAGCTCGGGTCGTACCTCACCTCCAGCAAAGCTGCGATCCGCACGCAGGCGCGGGCCCTGATGGAGAAGGTCGTCGCGGCAGCCCGTACCCGCGTGGCTGCCCGCACCCACAAGGAGGCGCAGCGCCGCAAGAATGCCCTCGAGTCGTCGACCCTGCCACCGAAGCTCGCCGACTGCCGGTCGACTGACGTCGACCGGACTGAACTGTTCATCGTCGAGGGCGATTCGGCCATGGGTACGGCACGGCTGGCCCGGAACTCGGAGTTCCAGGCGCTGCTGCCAATCCGGGGGAAGATCCTGAATGTGCAGCGGGCGTCGGTCACCGACATGCTCAAGAACGCCGAGTGTGCGGCGATCATCCAGGTCGTCGGGGCAGGTTCGGGGCGCACGTTCGATCTGGACGCGGCGAGGTACGGGAAGGTCATCTTCATGGCCGACGCCGACTCCGACGGAGCTCACATCCGCTGTCTGCTGGCGACCCTGTTCTTCAAGTACATGCGGCCGCTGGTCGAAGCAGGTCGCGTTTTCACTGCCGTGCCTCCGCTCCACCGGTTCGAGATCACGAACCCGCGCAAGGGGCAGGAGAAGTACCTCTACACGTACTCGGACCCCGAATACCAGCGCAAAGCCGCGGAGCTGACCAAACGGGGCATCCGGTTCGCCGAACCTCAGCGCTACAAGGGTCTGGGCGAGATGAACGCCGATCAGCTCGCCGACACCACGATGTCGCCGAGGCATCGCACCCTGCGTCGTCTGACCGTTGACGACGCCGAGGCCGCCGCGTGTACGTTCGACAAGCTCATGGGTAACGAAGTCGGCCCGCGCAAAGAGTTCATCGTCGAAGGGGCCTACCGCCTCGACGCGCAGGCGATCGACACGTGAGTTAATGACCTCTGGCTCGGGGTTGGTACGCAAACTGCCTCTGTTTGTGACCTCATTCGGATGTGAACGCGCCAACTGGGCTGGTGGGGGCAGTTTGGGTACGGGGGTGAGTGCGGATCCCGAGCGCGCCGCGAGGCGATCACCCGTCAGGAGGCCGGACGTTCACTCGCAGCGCAGGGACTAGGGTGCTGGCGTGCCTCGGAACTTCGACGACCTTCTGGCTGCCAATGCCCGCTACGCGACGAGTGCCCCTCGCGGGTTCGATGGGAAGGCGCACGCCGGCATCGCCGTCGTCACGTGCATGGACTCGCGCCTCCAGCCCCTCGAGATGATCGGGTTGTTCCTGGGCGAGGCGAAGATCCTGCGAACGCCGGGAGGGCACCTCACTCCGGATGCCCTGGTCGGATGCATCATCGGCGCCCACCTGCTAGAGGTCGACAGGATCCTCGTCATCCAGCACACCCGATGCGCGATGGCCGGAGGCGACGACAGCTCCGTACGTGCAGCCGTCCTGGCCGCGACCGGCACAGATATCGGCGATCTCGTCGTCGGCGCCGATCCAGACCAACTCGGACGGATCAACGCCGACTGCGAGACCCTGCGATCGCACCCCTTGCTGACTGGCCGGGTTCTCGTCGGAGGGTTCATGTACGACGTCGAGACCGGCGAGTTGCGCCAAGTCTGTTGAGAGGTGCCTAAGCCCTTCCCTTCTTCACCTCAGACAGGACAGTCGGGTACCGCACCGGCTGCGGAGGGTGGACCCGGAGAGCGCGAACCCTCAACTGCAGTTTCGGAGGATTCAGATTTGTCGATCTTGATTCCACACATTTGGCAGATATACGGTCGACGGATACTGCCGCAACATATATGACGTGCCGATGTCCCGCACTTCAAGAGCGAAGGAAGAATGTCGACCAATTCCGATAGAAGGGTCACTGTCAAACTGGCTAAAACTCCCAAGGCTATCGCTCCCGACCAGAGTTTGCTCGCCTCGTGATCGGCCTTTTCAAGGTCACGCATCTGCACGTCTATCGACGTGCATTTTGACCAGCCAAATGTATTTGGCGTCGTAATCATGACATCCACCGAATAGCATTTCTCGGCCCCTGCAATGCGCGAGAGGGTCATGCCTTGACCCACCAAATTCACTTGATCGGCAGTGAATCCGACGGGTAGGTCACCGACCAGCCGGAATGCAGGTCGTCGGAATGTGGTGATGGCGCCATCGTCTACAACGTAGGGAGTCTGGCGATCCAGATGCAAGATCATCCTCTGAGAGGTCGGCCCCAGAGCAACGATCGTCGCACCCTCAGTTTCGGTTGACAATTCAGACTGGGGGATCGATGTAACATCTTCGCGGAGAACTTGTCTACAAGATTCCGGTTCGGAGCAAGCCGCCCGCCCGGGAATGATAAATTCGATGTACGTCGGCAGGACACCGTCTCGGCGAGTCACAGTGACATCCACCCGTCCAGAGGGCGGCAGGATGTGCGAACTAAACTCCAGGAAGCCTTCAATCCCGGTATTCGATTGAACTGAGTTCGAGAGAATGAAGATCGACGGAGCAGGAAATTTGGTTGCTTCACTTTGATCTCTCTGCATTATGTCCCACGCGGGCCCAATTGCAACAAGACTCAGAAATATAGCCGCAGACAAATATATCGCGATCTTTGTCAATCCAAGACCCCGAACGCAATTATCATCGGATGAACTAGATCTTCGCAGCATATATCAACCGACCGATCTCGTCCCGATACCCGCGATGGGCTGGGGGGCGGGGGTGCCCGATCCGTCGCGACGGGGATCGGGGGTAGGCAGGGTGATCGGCGAACCTGAGGCGGCGGCGGCGACGGCGGGAGCCGTACCCACCCACGCATGTTGAAGCTGGTCTTCGCCCTTGAGGAATCGCTGGCACCGAACGCCGCCGGTGGCTCGACCCTTGCCTGGATATTCGCCGAACGACGTGACCTTCACCGAGCCAGCATCGGTCCCCGGCAGAGCGGAGGCGGAGCCTGCCACGGTGACAACCTCGGCGTCGTCACCGGAGACAGCCCCGAAGAACACGACCTTGGCGCCGGGAGCGAGTTTCACCCCGGCCATGCCACCGCCGGAGCGGCCCTGAGGCCGTACCGACGCCGCAGGAAAGTGCAACACGTTGGCGTCGGAGGTGACGAACACCAACTCGGCCCGCTCGTCGAGCAGCTCGACCGCACCGACCACCCGATCACCGGGGTCGAGCCGCACGATGTCCCACGCCTCCTTGCCGACGAGTTCAGGGTGGGTCCGCTTGACGACGCCGCGCTCGGTGCCGAGCGCCCAGATGCCCGTCGATTCGCCCAGCGTGGTGAGGGCCAGCGCCCTCTCACCCGTTTCCAGGGGGATCAGTTCCCCGATCGGCGATCCGCCCTGCAGGTTCGGTGCAGTGGCCAGGGACGGCAACCCTGGCAGGTCGATCGCTTCGGCCCGGATCACCCGCCCGGCCGACGTCAACACCCCGAACGAGCCACGGGTCGTCGTCGCGACGTGCGACACGATCACGTCGTGAGCCGCCCGCGGCCCTCCGGTCGCAGGGGCGTCTTCCCCGTCCAGCCTGGCAACCAGACCGGTCGACGACAGCAACACCCGGCACGGTCCGTCGGGGATCTCCAAGGGCTGCGTCTTCGCCGTTGCGGCCGTGACGGCGCCCTGGTCGGAGAGCAGAACCGTCCGCCGGGGGGTCCCGAACGTACGCGCGACCTCGTCCAACTCCGTACCCACCACGGCCCGCAACCGCTCCGGATCGTCGAGGATCTGCTGCAGGCCGGCCCTCCGCTGTTCGAGTTCCGACCGTTCTGCCTCCAACTCGATCTTGGAGAACTTCGTGAGCCGTCTCAGCTGCATGTCGAGGATGTAGGTCGCCTGCACCTCGGACAGATCGAAGGCATCGATCAGGCGGGCCTTGGCCGTGGCCGCATCGTCGCTGGACCTGATGATTG
>JBDHZQ010000085.1:0-10686 GCA_039811945.1 Propionibacteriaceae bacterium | reverse complement strand
CCAAGGGGAATTCAGAGGGAGAAACGGTACGGCCCCCGACCGAGGGCGTCGCCCGTCAACGACCGCAGGGGTACGGCTTGGCAGACCTGGGTCGGCGCACTCGGTTCGACTGTGCAGTTTGCCGGGAGGCTAGGAAGCGCCCTAATCCTTCGGATGCGCAGGGGGCTCGTCGGTCTCTTCGTAGATGCCCGGCGCGTCGTAGATCAGGTTGGCGCCCTGGGCTGCCTCGCGCAGTTCGGCAGGAGCGACCCAGCGCGCCACGTGATACAGCACCACGGCCACCAAGGTGCCGAGCGCAATGCCGCCGACGGAGAACTTCTCGTTGAAGACCAGGGACACGTTGCCGATGCCGATGACGATGCCGGCGGCCAGCGGAACCAGGTTGATCGGGTTGCCGAAGTCGACCTGGTTCTCTTTCCAGATCTTCGCGCCGAGCAGGCCGATCATGCCGTACAGGACGACCGTGATCCCGCCGAGAACCCCTCCCGGAGTCGCCGAGATGACCGCGCCGAACTTGGGCGACAGTCCGAAGAGAATGGCGACGATCGAGGCGACGACATAGGCGGCCGTCGAGTAGACCCGGGTTGCTGCCATGACGCCGATGTTCTCCGCATAGGTCGTGGTCGGCCCGGCGCCGACAGCGGTGGCAAGCATCGACGCGCCGCCGTCGGCAGCGATGGCGCGACCCATGTACGGGTCCAGGTTCGTCTTCGTCATTTCGGCCACGGCCTTGACGTGCCCTGTGTTCTCGGCGATCAGTGCAATCACGACCGGTAACGACACGAGGATGAACGGCAACGAGAAGCTCGGCCCGTGGAAACCGACCACGTTGCTCGCTGCGTTGAGCTTCCAGGTCGACAGGTCAGTGGCCGGCGGCAGGCCGATCCACGGGGCCTTGAGCACGCCTGACCAGTCCACCCGCTGATGCGTGGTGACGGCCCCGGCAGCCGCCGAGAACGAGGTGATCGGGCCGGTGACCACGTCGAGGAGCCAGCTGAAGACGTACCCCACCACCAGGGACACGAAGATCGCGATCCGCCCGACGAAACCGCGGAAGCCGACGGACAAGGCAACGACGACGATCATGACGACCAAAGCCACCCACTGGTCCTGCGGCCAGTACACATTGGCGACAACAGGCGCCAAGTTGAAGCCGATCAGCATGACCACCGCACCGGTGACGGCCGGAGGCAGCACCTTGTGGATCACCCCCGACCCCATGAAATGGATGATCAAGCCGACCATGAACAGGGTCACGCCGGTGACAAACATCGCGCCGGTCAGGTGTGACGGGTTTCCGCCTGCACCGTAGATGGCGGCCGCGACTCCGGTGAACGAGGCCGACGAGCCGAGATAACTCGGCACCCGGTGATTCACCACGAACAGGAACACCAGCGTGGCGATCCCGCTCATCATCACGGCCAGCTGGGGGTTGAGTCCCATGAGCAGGGGGAACACGAACGTGGCCCCGAACATCGCGACCACGTGTTGGGCGCCGAGCCCGATGGTCTTCCCCCAGCCGAGCCGTTCGGTCGGGCCGACCACGGCCCCCGGTTCCAGCGTGCCCTTGCCGTGCAGCGTCCACAAAGCCATGTCGTGTGTCCCTTCCGGCGCCCGATCCTGGCATACGGGATCGCTTCCGGTTGCATCGGGTCGCTGCCGTGGACCGAACCCGGTTCCGTAGGATCTTCCCCATGGGTGCACCTGGTACCTCGGTCGACGTACTCGTCCTCGGCGCAACTGTCGCCGGCCTCACCACAGCCGTAGAGGCGGCTCTAGCGGGCGCACGTGTGGTCGTGCTCGACCCGCACGAGACCACCCGGTTCGGCTTCGGTCTGCTCACGCTCGGTCAGGGAGGTCGGCTGCGCGAGATCGAACTGCACCGCGGTGTGGGGGCGGCGAAGTCGTACGTCGAATGGACCCGCCGGGCGATCGAATGGATCGGGCAGACACTGCCGCCCTCAGGGCTCGAGATCACCGAGCGCACCGCGTACGGCCTTGCCGTCGACGGGCACATGGCCTTCCATCTCATCCAGGAGGCCCGGCTGCTCCGGCTCGCCGGGGTGGCGGTGGAGACGACCGACGTCGAACCGCTGCCGGTCAAGACCCGTCCGGCGCTCATGCTGACCGGTCAGGGGCAGGTGGATCCTCACGATCACAGGACTGTGCTGGAGAAGGTGACGCAAGCGGCCGGCGTCCAGATCGTGCGGCGGGCACGTGCGAACAGCTTCACGCGCGATCGAGCCTGGCACGTCGCCTGGACCGACGATCAGGGGCGTTCGTCGACCACGACCGCCGAGCACGTGGTGGACACCATCGGGGTGGCTCCGTGGGGGAGGTACGGCTTCCGCGGTCTGCTCAAGACCACACCGGTCGTCGTGGCGGATCCGGCCGAGATTCCGGACGACCTGTACGTCTTCGCGGACACTTCGGCGAGCATTATCGTGACTCTGCGTCACCGGCTGCTCGTGCTGGGGCACCCCGTCCCGGCAGACCGCGAACAAGCGGCAGCGGGCGAACTGGTGGGTTGGGTGCGGGGAACGCTCGGCGCGGAGGTACGACACGTCCGCACCCAGCACGTGGAGATCACACCCGATCGGGTTCCCGTGGTCGGCTCCATCCCCATGCTCGGCGGCGCCTGGGTCGCCCGGGGTTTCGGGGGCTTCGAGACGACGTCGGGTACGGCGGCCGGCCTCCAGGTGAGTTCGGCGATGATGTCGGGAGCCGAGCAACCCTGGGCCCCCCTGCGTCTGCCCGTTGGACCGTTGGCCCTGTGGCGTCGCTGGACCGGGGACATCGCCGATCCGATGGTGCACGTACCGGCCGTACTTCGTCGCCGGGGTCTGGCGCGCGACTGAACGTCACACGCTCAGGCACAGCAACAGAGCCGGTGGTTTCCCACCGGCTCTGTTGTGTGTCGGAGCGGATTACTTGGTGAAGCCGATGTTCTCCCAGACCGGGGAGCTGAGGCCGAAGGCGCCGTAGTTGGCGACCTTCTTGTTGACCCCGTACTGCTCTGGGCGCTGGTACAGCGGGATGATCTGAACGTCGGTCCAGATCTGCTTCTCGGCGTCGTTGACGGCCTGGTCACGCTTGGTCGGGTCCATCTCGGTGGAGACGGTGTCGATCAGCCCGTTGACCGTGTCGTTGTTGTAGCCGGAGTAGTTGGAGTTCGACTTCGGGTTGAAAAACTGGTTGAGCGAGCTGTAGGGGAACGGCGTGCCGACCCAGGTAAAGGCGATCGACTCGAACGTCCGCTTGGCCAGAGTCTGGCTGAAGTCCTTGCTCGCCACGTCGACGATCGTGACCTTGATGCCGATCTCCTTCAGCTGCGACTGCAGCTGCTGAGCTTCGTTCTCCGAAACCTTGACACCCTTGAGCTGGCTGAACATGATCTCCAGCACCTGGCCGTCCTTGGCGCGGAAGCCGTCTGACCCGACCTTCCAGCCGGCGTCGTCGAGCATCTTCTTGGCCTTCTCACGGTCCATGCCCAGACCGGTTTCGGTCACCATGTCCTTGTATTGCTTCTGCCCGGTCATGAACACGTGGTTGTTCAACACGGCGGCGTCGTAGTTGAGGCCGGCGAGGTCGGACTTCGCGATCTCTGCCCGGTCGAGGCCCATGAGGACGGCCTGGCGGATCGTCTTGTCCTTCAGCAAACCTGAATCCTGGTTCAGCGTGACGTGACGCCACTGCGGGCCGGCCGCGCGGCGGACCTCACCGGTTGCGACCTGCAGCGCCCGAGCGTAGTTGTCGGCGTTGATGCCGATGTCGAACGAGTCGATCTCGTTGTTGGCATAGGCCTGGGCCTGGGCCTCGATCGCGACCGCGCGGAAGATGACCTTCGCCAGCTTCGGCTTGTCGCCCCACCACTTGTCATTGGGGACCAGCGTGATCATCTTGTTCGTGGCGTCGTAGCTGCCGAGCTTGTACGGCCCGGAGAACCAGCCGTCCTTGCCCTCCAGCGTCGGCCAACCCTCGTTGAACACGGTTGCGTCGGCGACCGATTCGGCGCGCGCGACCCCGCCGGAGAACGGCTGGTGCCAGTCGGGGTAGGTCTTCTTGAATGCGACCTTGATCTCGTTCTCGTCGGCACCCTGGGTAATGGTGTCGACCTGGTCGTACCCCTCAGTAGTGGCGCACTGGAAGGCCTCGTTCGCTCCGTTGCACGCGTTGACGGTGGCCTGGAAATCCTTGATCGAAATCTTGGTGCCGTCGTTCCATACGGCCTTCGGATTGAGGTTGAAGGTGATGGTGGTCTTGCCGCCGTCGTTGGTGACGGTCGGCTCCTTGGACAGCCAGTTCTTGTCGTACGTGGCGGTCCCCTCGGCGTCGAAGTTGAAGAACCGTATGCTCATCGGCCAACGGACGCTGGTGTAGTCCACCTCGTTGCCGGCGACGTTCATCGGGTTCCAGTTCTCGGCGAAGTCGTTGATCGGCAGGCGGAGTTCGCCACCGTCTGCGATCGCGTCGCGGGACTGAGGGTTGATGGCCTGTGCGGTGATCGTCAGGCTGGGCTTGCTGGATGCCTGCTGCGTGCCGGTCGAGGCGCCACAGGCGGCCATCGACAACGCGAGCGCAGCGGCCAGCGGGGCCACCACGAACGTACGGGTCTTCACGTAATCCTCCAGTGGGTTTCGGTGATTCGCGGGCGGGGTCTGCCAGCGTCGGGATGGCCTGAGCCTAACGGCGGTTCACCGCGGGGAAACGGAACCGTCGGTCACCGTTTGCTAACAATCTGACCCTGTCACAGAACTTGGACTGGCCGGGCGTAGTAACAAGCGACCAGGTGGTCGGCCGTACCGGTGCGAGTCTGCACCAGGTCGTCGGGCGGAGCCGAGAGCGTGCCCTCCTGGACCAACGAGGCGGCCGCGACCGGTTCGGCATCCGGCGCTTGTTCGAGGGCAGGCATGGCGTCGAGACAGGGCTTCCGGCGGGTTTCGTCGAGCCCCGCGAACACGGGGCACCGGGTGCGGAACTTGCATCCGCTGGGCGGGTTCGCCGGGCTCGGCAGGTCTCCGGCCAACAGGATTCTGGTACGGCTCCGCTCCGTCTCGGGATCGGGGATCGGGATCGCCGACAGCAGGGCCTGCGTGTACGGATGGCTGGGCCGGTTGTACACGTGGTCGACGTCGCCGACCTCGACGATCTTGCCGAGGTACATGACGGCCACACGGTCGGCGATGTGCCGGATCACGGCCAAGTCGTGGGCCACGAACAGGTACGACAGGTCGAGCTTCTCCTTGAGTTCCTCGAGGAGGTTGATGACGCCGGCCTGGATCGACACGTCGAGAGCCGAGACGGGCTCGTCGAGCACGATCAGCTTCGGCTCCAGGGCGAGGGCCCTGGCGATGCCGATCCGCTGGCGTTGGCCTCCCGAGAAGTGCGCGGGATACCGGTTCGCATGGCTCTCTTCGAGGCCGACGGTTCTGAGCAGTTCGTTGACCCGCTGCTCGATCCTGCTCTTGGAATAGCCGTGCACCCCAAGCGGTTCGGCGATGATGTCGAAGACCGGCATTCTCGGGTCGAGCGATGCCATCGGGTCTTGGAAGACGACCTGCAGGTCGCGCCTCATCGCCTTCTTGGATGCGCCGCTCAACCGAGCTGTGTCCCGCCCGAACACCACGATCCGACCTTCGGTCGGGGCGTGCAACTCCAAGATTTCCATCAGGGTGGTGGATTTTCCGCAGCCGGATTCGCCGACGAGACCGAGCGTCTCTCCCTTGCGTAGGTCGAGGTCGATGCCGTCGACGGCGTAGACCGTACCCACGCGCCGACGCAGGACCGCACCCCTCATCAAGGGGTAGTGCCGTTTCATGTTCTGCAGCCCGAGCACGGTTTCACGCTCGGCCCGCGGCTTCAGCGAATGGTCCGACGGCTCTACGACCGGGGCCGGGAAGATGTCGGTCGCGGTCAGGTGCTCCGACTCGATCCGCTCCGTCTCGAAGCACGCGGTCGAGTGGCCGGGTACGAGTTCCAGCAGGTCTGGCTCCTTTTCGCGGCACCGCGTGGTCGCCAGCGGGCAGCGTGGCACGAACGGGCAGCCCGGCGGGAGGTCGACCACCGACGGCGGGTTGCCCTTCAGCGTCGCGAGCGGTTCGCGGTTCGACGCGTCGAGTCGCGGCACCGCACCCAGCAGGCCCATCGTGTACGGCATCCGCGGCCGGTAGAAGATGTCGTCCACGCTGCCCTGTTCCACCGGCCGGCCGGCGTACATCACCGTGATCCGGTCGCTCATCCCCGCCACGACGCCGAGGTCGTGAGTGATCATGATCACGGCGGCGCCCGTCTCGCGCTGGGCCTTCTTGAGCACCTCCAAGACCTGGGCCTGGATCGTCACGTCGAGGGCGGTGGTCGGCTCGTCGGCGATGATGACGTCGGGGTCGTTGGCGATCGCCTGCGCGATCATGGCCCGCTGCCTCATGCCTCCGGAGAACTCGTGCGGGAACAACTTGACCCGAAGGTCCGGGTTGGGAATGCCCACCAGGTCGAGCAGCTCGATGGCCCGTTGCCAGGCCTTGGCCTTGGGCACGTCGTGATGGGTCTGGATGGCCTCGACGATCTGGTCGCCGATCGAATAGACCGGCGTCAGCGCCGACAGGGGATCCTGGAAGATCATCGTGACGTCTTCGCCCCGGACCTTGGACATCTCGGCGTCGGTCTTCCCGAGCAGTTCGGTTCCGTGGAGCACGACCGAACCCGTGATCCTCGCGGTCCTCGGATGCAGTCCCATGATGGCCAGGCTGGTCACCGATTTGCCCGATCCCGATTCGCCGACGATCGCCATCGTCTCGCCGGCCCTGAGGTCGAAGCTGAGGCCGCGTACGGCCTGGACCGGCCCGGCTTCGCTGGGGAACGTGACGTGCAGGTCCTTCACCCGGAGGACGACCTCGCCGGCTTTGGTACGGCGCATTCTGCCGGCCGGGGCGACGACCGTGCTGACGTCGTCCGGTTCGATGGGTGTGGGCTCGTGGACCAGGTCGATGGCCGCTTCGGGCTGGAACAGGGACGCCGCGGACGGATCACTCATGCCTGACCTCCCGACATCGAAGTCGGATCGAGCGCGTCGCGCAGACCGTCACCCAGGGCGTTGACGCTCATCACGAGCGCGACCAGGAATCCGGCCGGGCCGAGGAACACCCAAGGCGCGATGGTCGTCGACTGGGCTCCTTCGGAGATCAACGTGCCGAGCGACGTGTCCGGGGCCTGGACGCCGTACCCGAAATAGGACAAGCCCGCCTCGCCGAGAATCGCATAGCCGACTCCCAGGCACACGTCGACGATCAGCATCGACGCGATGTTGGGGATGATGTGGCGCACCAAGAGGCGGGGGGTCGACAACCCCATGAACCGCGCCGCTGCGACGTACTCCCGCTCTCTCACCGACATCGACAGACTTCGCACGACGCGGGCGGACAACTGCCAGCCGAAGGCTGCCAGCAGCACGACGAGCAGGAGCCACGCGTACGGCCCACGCGGGGTTCCCTGGGACACGATCGCGATCAGGAAGAACGACGGCAGCACGAGCATGAGGTCGATCACCCACAGCCACGATTTCTCGTAGAGGCCGCCGATGTAGGCGATCGAAGAGCCGATCAGTGCGGCGAGGGTGGTCTGGATGATCGCCACCATGAAGCCGATGATCAGCGACTTGCCGAGGCCGCGGACGGTCATCGCGAGCACGTCGTTACCGGCCTGCGTCGTCCCGAACCAGTGGGTGAGCGACGGGGGCTCGTAATAGGCGCCGGTGTCGCGTTGGTCCCATTTCCAGGGGAGGATGTAGTTGCCGAAGAGCGCCAGCACGACCATCAGTCCGATGACCACGAGGCCGATCACCGCCCCTCGGTTGCGGAAGAAACGCCGCCTGACGAGCTGGCCGCGAGTCAGACGCTTCGTAGTGGGGGCCTTGACGTCGGCCGACGGATTGAGCTGTTCGACACTCATCGTTCGCCCCTCAGCTCAGCCGTACGCGCGGGTCGAGAATGGCCACCATGATGTCGGCGAGGATGGCGCCGACCAGGTAACACAGGCCGCCGAACGCCGTGACGGCGACGACCCCGTTGATGTTCTGTTTGGAGATCGTGTCCACGCCGTACATGCCCATACCGTGGAACGAGAAGATCCGTTCGGTGTAGGTAGCGCCGACGAACAACGATGCGGCCTGGAACGCGAAGTAGGTGCCGGTCGGGATGAGCGCGGTGCGCAACGCGTGCTTCATGACCGCCTTGTTCTCACGCAGGCCCTTGGCTCGGGCCGTCCGGACGAAATCTGATCCCAGCGCGTCGAGCATCAAGCTGCGTTGCAGGCGGGACAGGCCGGCCAAACCCAGCAGAGTGAGCACGATCGTGGGCAACACCAGGTGTTGGATCCGATCGACCAGTTCGGCGAACGGATAATCGGGCAACGTTCCGGTCGACACTTCGCCGAGGAACTGGAACATCTGGAACCCGACGCGCTGGTTGATCCAGGTCGCGACCATCTTGGCGACCTCGCCGGTGACGTACGACGGGGTCGCGACCAGGAGAAGCACGACCGCGGTAATGATCTTGTCCGACGTCTTGTACTGACGTACCGCCGTCCAGGCGCCGATCGTGACACCCAATACCGTGCCCAGCAGCCAACCGATGGTGACGAGCCGGAACGACACCCAGATCCGACGCGAGATCTCTTCCCCGATGTCACCGCCACCCGGCGTCGTACCCCAGTCGAAGTGGAGCACGACACCCTTGAGCCACGTGACGTAGCGGTCCCAGAGCGGCACCTGGTCGCTCACGTTCGCGGCGCGCAGAATCGACTCGACGGAGGTCGGATCCAGCGGCGGCGTGCGCATCTGGAACGGAAGCCGTGGGTCGAGCTGGGTCTGCGCCAAAACCCAGGCCAACGAGACCGCGATGAACATCAGGACCGCGTAGTTCACGAGCCTGAGCAGCAGGTACTTCGCCATCGAGCTCCTTCGGGCCGGGAGAACTCGTCAGTGGGCGCAACATAACAGCCCGCGACCGGATTTGGCTCGACGTCGACGCGAACCTCAGATCCAGGAGCTGAACCACATCCGCGCGAGCCAGTGGCTTTGGGTGAGAAGCCCGTCGGTCAGGATCGGGTAGATGAACGCGAAGTTGGCCGTGAACAGGCCGACCAGGATTCCGACCGCGATCGCACCTTGTCGGCGCCGCTCACCCGAGCCCGCCTTGCCGAGGATCAGCCCGAGCGTCATCGCGAGACAGATCATCGTGAACGGCACGATCGTGATCGCGTAGAAGAAGAACAACGAGCGCTCGGTGTAGTTGAACCACGGCAGGTACGTCGACAGCGCGGCGAGGGCGGGTACGCCGAACCTCCAGTCGCGGCCCGCGATCCACCACGTGATCGCCACGCACAACGCGATGGCGGCGGCCCACCACATGGTCGGGGTGCCGGTGGCGCTGATCACCCGCAGGCAGGTCTCCGTGCCTTCCGGGCAGCCGTCGACGCCCGGCTGGATCCCGTTGACGGCGTCGATCCCGATCGGGCGGGCGTTGACGAGCCAGCCGGCCGGGTGCGCGGCGTAGACGTGGTCGGCGTGCTTGATGTAGTCGCCGTTGTGGAAGTCCCAAATCTCCTTGTGGTACCACGCCAGGCTGGCCAGGGGTTTGCCCAGCAGCTTCACCAGGGGATCGTCGGGGTGCTCGGCGCCCCACTGCCTGTCGTACCCGCCTTGCGTCGCCAACCAACTCCACCAGCTCGCGACGTACAGGATGCACGGCACCACCACGAGCCAGACGAACGCGGGAATCCCGTCGGTGAGCAGGGAGGTGTACGACTTCCGCCGAGCCCCGGCCAGCCTGCGGGCCCCGACGGTCCAGGCGACGACGAGGATGCCGAACGTGGCCATGACGAAGATCGTGTTCCACTTCGTGCCGAGTCCGAGCCCGAACATGACTCCGGCGACGACCAGCCAGGGCCGGAAGATCCAGGGCCCTGCCGTACCCCCCAGGTCGCGCAGACCGCGGCGGTCCAGGTAATCGGCCAGTCGATGCCTCACGTAGTCGCGATCGGCCACGATCGCCGCGACTGCAGCGACGATGAAGAACGCCTGGAACACGTCGAGCAGGGCAATCCGGCTCATGACGAAGTTGAGGCCGTCGATCGTCAGGAGGAAGCCGGCCAATCCACCGATCAGCGTGCTCCGGGACAGGCGCCGCGCCAACCGGATCGTCATGAAGATCATGAGGCTGCCGAACACCAACGACGGGAAGCGCCAGCCGAACGAGTTCATGCCGAACAGCCACTCACCCGAGGCGATCAGCCACTTGCCGACCTGAGGGTGCACGATGAAGGACGGGTCCGTCGTGAACACATTGACGTTGCCGGCTGCGATGGAGTCGTTGGCGCTTTCCGGCCAACTGCCTTCGTAGCCGAGTTTCAGGAGCGTGTAGGCATCTTTGGCGTAGTACGTCTCGTCGAACACGATGTAGGAGGGGTTCCCCAACCCGACGAACCTCAGGCCGAACGCCAATGCGGTGATCCCGAGCGTGACCACCCACGAAAGCAGTCGGTCCGAGGGTGGGCCGTCGCGAAGCTTCTCGACCGGGGGGCGAAGGTCCGGCTGGGGTGCCGGGAACGCACTCTTCAGCCGGGTGAGGGCCGACGGACGGGGTGGGGCGGTGGTGACCTCGACCCGCTCGTCCAGTTCTTGTTCGATGACGG
>JBDHZQ010000084.1:0-11020 GCA_039811945.1 Propionibacteriaceae bacterium | reverse complement strand
TGCCGGGCCCACACGGTCTGCCACGCCCCGAACTCGCCGGGCAGGTCCCGCCACGGGCTCCCCGTGCGGTAGCGCCACACGATGCCCTCCACCACCAGCCGGTGATCCGCCCACGGCCGGCCACCCCTGGCACCGGCTCGGGGCATCAACGGCGCCAACCGAGCCCAGTCCTCATCGGTCAACACCGGCATCCGACTCACGGGACCTCACCCTGCCCGAGAAGCCCCTGCAGGGTAACGAGACACGCCCTAGGCCTCGTCGAAGGCCCGCTGCAACTCGGCGATCACGAGCTTGTTCATGCCGAAGAGCGCCCGGCCGACCGCGGCCCCGCGCGCGGGATCGTCCGACTGCAACTCCCCCAACATCGTGGGGACGACCTGCCACGAGAAGCCGAACTTGTCGCGCAGCCAGCCGCACCGGCCCTCGGCGCCGCCATGCGCGGTGAGGGCGTCCCAATAGCGGTCGATCTCCGCCTGGTCGGCGCAGAAGACCTGCAGCGACGTCGCCTCCGAGAACGTGAACTCGGGGCCGCCGTTCAGCGCGGTGTAGGGCTGCCCGTCCAACTCGAACAGCACCGTCATGGCCGTCCCCGGGGGGAACGGGGCGGGGAACGGGCTGTCCTGCGGGTACCGCTGGACGCCGGTCACCCGCGAGTTCGGAAACACCGAACAGTAGAACGTGGCGGCCTCCTCGGCCTGGCCGTTGAACCACAAGCACGGGACGATCCTGGGCATCGCGCCTCCTATCCCGCCCCGCCCCGCACGGGCAGGGCGGTGGCCCGACGCTACCCGCGACCGAGCCGCCAGTCCACGGCCCACGAAGACGCCGATCGACGACGAAATCGGGTAGGCAACTACCTGCTCCCCCGCCCCGGACCCGGCTCACCGTGGAGCCCATGACAGCCCAGCGTTCCGTCCTCGTCACCGGCGCGAGCCGTGGCATCGGCCGCGCCACCGCCGTCCGCCTGGCCACCTCGGGGTGGCGCGTGTACGCCGGCGTCCGCTCACCCGAGTCCGCCGACGAGCTCGCCGCGGCGTCCGGGCTGATCACGCCCGTCGAGTTGGACGTCACCGCCTCGGAACACGTGGACGCCCTCGCTCACGTGCTGCCCGACGCTCTCGATGCGCTCGTGAACAACGCGGGGATCGCGGTGCCCGGCCCTGTCGAGACACTGTCACGCAGCGACATGCAGCGGCAGTTCGAGGTCAACGTCATCGGCCCCCTGGCGGTGACGAACGCCGTGCTGCCGCGCCTTCGGCGGGCCCGCGGCCGCATCGTCTTCATCTCGTCGATCAACGGCCGGGTGTCGTTCCCCTTCACCGGGCTGTACAACGCCTCGAAGTACGCCGTCGAAGCCATCGCCGACTGCCTGCGCGTCGAGTTGCGGCCGTTCGGCGTCCAGGTCGCCCTCGTCGAACCCGGGGTTGTCGACACCGATCCGTGGCACGAGATGGACGGCCTGCTCGACTCGCTTGAGGCGGCACTGCCTGACGAGCTGAGACCGCTCTACGCCCAACACTTCTCGGGCGAACGCGCGCTGGTCGCCACCATTGGCCGGGGAGCACAACCGCCCGAAGCCATCGCGGACGCCGTGCTGCACGCCCTGACGCGCCGGCATGGGCGTCCCCGCACCGTCGTGGGACGCGACGCGCGGGCACTGACACTCTTGAAAGCCGCCGCCCCAGCCGGCGTCCTGGACGCCGTGTGGGTGCGGGGGCTGGGTCTGCGGTGACGCTGCCAAGTGTCACCCTGATGTGACCACCGTTTCGGCGGGCTCAGCGGCCGTCCGTGGTCTGGTGCTGAGCCGAACCAGCAGCCTCGGTCGGATCGGTTCGCGCAGTTTCGGCTCGCCATCTCCGGCCAGAAGGAGCTCCAGGCATCGGTGGCCAAGCGCTCGGAAGTCCTGTCGCACGGTGGTGAGAGGCGGCGAGAACTGCCGGGCGAACTCGTGATCGTCGAACCCGACGACGCTGACGTCGTCCGGAACGCGCACCCCGGCCTCGTGAAAGGCGCGCATCATGCCGAGGGCCATGAGGTCCGAAGCGGCGAACACGGCGTCCGGCAAGCCCGACTTGATGAGCCGTCGGCCGGCGTCGTAGCCGCTTTGCCCTGTCCATTTGCCGAAGATGGGCTCGGGAACTTCGAGGCCGTGGGCGGTGAGTTCTGCGCGCCAGCCCTCGAGCCGGACGCTGCCGTCCAACCACTTCTGGCTTCCGGCCACGTGGACGATCGTGCGGTGGCCCAGGCGGATCAGGTGGCGAGTGGCCAGTCTGGCACCGAGATGCTGGTCCTCCGAGACGATCAGCACGCCGTCGGCGGGCGTGGGATCCGGTGCCAACATCACGACGGGAAGCCTCCGCGCCCAGCTGAACGATGAGCCCACCTGCCTCGTCAGTGCGGCCTCGGTCCGGAGGGGAGCGATGACCACGATGCCGTCCACGAACGCGTCAGCGAATGCCTCCAGCGTCGACTCGAGTGACTTGAAGGAGTCTCTCTCTCGGACGCTCATCAGCACCGAGTAGCCGGCCTTCCGCGCGGCCTCCTCGACGCCGTAAAGCGCTCCCATCGGTCCGTAGCGCCAACTCCCGTCGGTCACGACGCCTATCACGCCAGCGCGGGCGGTCACGAGTGCCCGCGCCGCGCTGTTACGTCTGTAACCCGTGGCCGCGATGGCAGCCATCACACGCTCGCGGGTCGCATCACTGACACGGGCATCCGAGTTCACGACGCGCGAAACGGTCTGGTAGGAGCATCCGGCCAACTTCGCGACGTCATGCAGGCTAGGCTGCTTGGGGGTGGTCGATGAGGGCACGACCGAATGCTAGCCCTCGTCGTCGCCGTGAAGGCCCTTGACACGCCCCGTGCGAACGTTCATACTCTTCGTCATGCGAACGTTCACATGGTTCGCAGTTCTGACCGACTCAGAGACGAGCCGATCCCTCCAACCAGGGAGGCGTCGGATTTCAGCACGACGAAGGAGCGATTCATGAAGATCAAGTGGGCCGGCAGCGTCACGGCCGCGGTGCTCGCCTTGAGCCTGGGCCTCAGTGCCTGCAGCAGCGACAGCGCGGCCACGAGCAGTGGGAACGCGGCCGTCGCATCCAAGGCCGACGCGGCTTTGAAGGACATCCAGGGCAAGGTCCTCAGCAAGGGTCCGCACGGGGAAGAGCCGGCGACCCGCGACAAGGTGGCTTTGACCGATGGCGATGTTGGCCAGATCAAGGCGAAGAAGGCGACCGCTGCGATTGTCATGCACTACGCCGGAAACGACTGGGCGATGGCCCAGATCAACGGGCTGAAGGCGGAGTTCACGCGTCTGGGCATCGAGGTCGTTGCCGTCACGGACGCCAACTTCAACCCCGGCCAGCAGGTCTCCAACATCGAGACCGTCCTCGCCAAGCAGCCCGACATCATCGTGTCGATCCCGACCGACCCGGTGGCTACGGCGTCGGCGTACAAGAAGGCGGCGGACGCCGGCGTGAAGTTGGTCTTCATGGACAACGTGCCCAACGGTCTGGAGGCCGGCAAGGATTACGAATCTGTCGTGTCCGCCGACAACTACGGCAACGGTGTCGTCTCGGCGCACCTGCTGGCGAAGGCACTTGGGGGCTCCGGCAAGATCGGGGTGATCTACCACGAGGCCGACTTCTTCGTCACGAAGCAGCGTTACCAGGGGTTCAGCGAGACCATCGCCAAGGACTACCCCGACATCAAGGTCGTGAAGGCGCAGGGCATCGCGGGCCCCGACTTTGCCGGCGACGCGCAGAAGGTCTCGGACGCCATGCTGAGCCAGAACCCCGACCTGGCCGGGATCTGGGCGGTCTGGGACGTCCCGGCCGAGGGCGTCATGGCAGCCGCTCGCTCGGCTGGGCGCACGAACCTGAAGATCGCCACCGAGGATCTCGGCACCAACGTCGCCATCGCCTTGGCGCAGAACCAGCTGATCGTCGGGCTGGGCGCGCAGCAGCCCTACCAGCAGGGTGTCACGGAAGCGGACATCGCGGGCGGCGCCCTGCTCGGCAAGAAGGCTCCGGCCTACGTGGCGCTGAACGCCCTTCCGGTGGACCACTCCAACGTCCTCGACGCGTGGAAGCAGGTCTACAACACCGACGCCCCGGCCGATCTGCAGAAGGCGTACGTGAAATGACCACCGAGCGCGAGCCGCGAGAGGCCCGGGGGGTGGCAAACGAGCCGAACGCCGGCGCGGCCATCCGCATGAGGGGCATTTTCAAGTCCTTCGACACGGTGCGCGTCCTCGACGATGTGGACTTCGAGGTACTGCCAGGTGAGGTGCACGCGCTGGCCGGCGGCAACGGGGCAGGCAAGTCAACCCTGATGAAGATCCTGCAGGGGGTGTACAGCAAGGACGCTGGCACCATCGAGGTCGGCGGCCGCGAGGTGAACTTCGGATCGATTCACGACGCGAAACGTGCGGGCATCGGCATGGTGTTCCAGGAGTTCAGCCTGGTGTCCACTCTCTCGGTCGCCCAGAACGTCTTCCTCAACTCCGAACCGTTGAAGCGCGGCTTGATCGACGATCGAGCAATGGTCGACCGCGCTCGCGCGATCTTCCAGCGCATGCAGGTGCCGGTCGACCCCGAACGTCAGCTCAGCACGATGAGCACCGCCTACTGGCAGCTCACCGAAATCGCGAAGGCTCTGTCCGAGGACGCCCGCGTCCTCATCATGGACGAGCCAACGGCATCCCTCGCCCGCCACGAGACCCAGGCGTTGTTCCAGCTCATAGGCCGCCTGAAGGAGCAGGGAATCTCCGTGATCTACATCTCCCATCGCATGGAGGAGGTGTACGCGATCGCGGACCGAATCACGATCCTGCGCAACGGCAAGTGGCTGCTTACCGAGCCGCTCACGTCGATCACCCCCGCCCAGATCGTCGAGGGCATCGTCGGCAAAGAGGTCGAACTCAACTCGTCCGCCTCGCAGGCGAACCCGGACGCCCCGATCGTCCTGGAGGCGCGCGGACTGGCCTGCATGAACGGCCTCCACGATGTCGATCTCACGCTCCGGGCTGGCGAGGTAGTCGGGCTCGCGGGCCTGATGGGCTCTGGACGAAGCGAGCTCGCCCGAGCGCTCTACGGCATCGACCGGGTCACGGCGGGGACGCTGTCGGTGGCCGGCGAGCCGGTCACCCTCGCCTCGCCCGCCGACGCGCTCTCCCACGGGATCTGCCTCATCCCCGAGGATCGCCGGCTTCAAGGCCTGATCCTCGAGCATTCGGTCGCGAGCAATCTCGTCCTGCCCCACTTGCCGGACCTTCAGAAAGGGCCGCTCATCGACGACCGTGCGGCTTCAGAGCTGGCGCGCACGCTCATCGACCGCTTCGCGATCAAGGTCGCCGACCCCGACGCGCCGGCTCGGCTCTTGTCGGGAGGGAATCAGCAGAAAATCGTCATCGCCAAGTGGATCAGCCGCACCCCTCGAGTCCTGATCATGGATGAGCCCACCGCCGGCGTGGACATCGGCACGAAGGCCGAAATCATCGCCACCGTCCGGTCGTACGCCGATCAGGGCATGGCCGTCCTGGTCATCTCATCGGAATATCCGGAACTTCTCGCCATGAGCGATCGCCTCTTGCTCGTGCGGGATTCCACCATCGTTCGCGAACTCGACCGCTCTGCCATCACCGACGAGAAGGCACTCGAACTGCAAGTTCAAGGAGTTGCAGCATGAACACGACCACTAACGCCCCAGGAGACGGGGCAGCCGTTGCGGCAGCCCCGAAGCGATTCACCTTCGACTGGCGGCGCGACATCATCTACATCGGCTTCGTCGCCGTCGTCCTCGTCTTCTCCATCCTCCTGCGCGATCAGGGGTTCGTCTCAACGACGAGCCTCATGAACATCCTGCGGCAGACGGCCATCGTCACCGTGATCGCGGTCGGCATGACCTACGTCATCGCGGCCGCCGAGATCGACCTGTCCGTCGGCTCTGTCGCCGGGCTCGCGTCGGTTCTCACGGCGATGGCACTGTCTCAGTTCGGGCTGATCCCGGGCATCTTGGCCGGGCTCCTCGTCGGAGCGGCGGTGGGAGCCATCAACGGGGCCCTTGTGGCCTTTGCCAAGATCCCATCCTTTCTGGTCACCCTGGCGATGATGGGGATCACCTTCGGGGTAGCGCAATGGATCACGTCGTCCGCGCCGCAGCCGATCTTGAACATGACCTACAACAACGTGTTCGGCGGCAGTTCCGTCGGGCCAGTCCCGGTGCTGATCCTCTGGATGCTGGTCGTGGTCACCGTTGGATCCGTCGTGCTGAAGAAGATGCGCTTCGGTCGGCAGGTACTGGCCACCGGGGCCAACAAGGTCGCAGCGGAATACTCCGGGATCGCCACCCGGTGGATCCGCTTCCGCGTCATGCTCATCTGCTCGATCGGGGCGGCTCTCGCGGGGATGCTCTACGCGGGGCGCCTCCAGTCGGGACGCTTCCAGTGGGGCCAAGGTGACGAAATGAACGCGATCGCCGCGGTCATCCTGGGCGGCACCGCCTTGTCCGGTGGGCGCGGCTCGGTCGTCGGCACGTTCTTCGGTGCGCTGCTGATGGCGACGATCAACTACGGCCTCATCCTCGCCGGCCTGGACACCAGCCAGCAACAGATCATTCGCGGACTCATCATCGTGCTGGCCGTGGCGCTGGCACGTCAGAAGTAACCCAACCAAAGAAGGGAAGTGACATGCGCAAGACAGACCAGCGCGACATCGCGGTGGGCGAGGGCCGATTCCTCGTCGACGGCGAGCAGCGCAACCTCTACGGAGGCGCCGTCCACTACTGGCGACTCGACCGCGACAAGTGGGAAAGCATCCTCGATTCCGTGAAGTCGATGGGGTTCAACATGATCTCCATCTACATTCCCTGGGAGATCCACGAAGTCGCCCGTGGGGAGTTCGACTTCTCCGGCAACAAGGACATCGACGCCTTCCTCAGCCTCTGCGAGGCCAAGGGATTCGCCATCGTCGTCCGCCCCGGCCCGCAGATCAACTCCGAGCTGACCTGGTTCGGCTACCCGAAGCGGATTCTCGAGAACGAGAAGCTGCAGGCGCGCAACGCCAAGGGCGCGCGGACGGTACTCACCCAGGTCCCCAAGCCGATCCCCGCCCTCAACTACGCCGAGGACGAGTTCTTCGACGAGACCGCACTGTGGTTCGACGCGATCTGTCCTATCCTCGCCAAGCATTCCCACCCCCACGGGGGGATCGTGGCCGCCCAGGTCGACAACGAGATGGCCTACTTCTTCTGCATCAACGCCTACGCCGCCGACTTCAGCGACGCCTCTCTGCGGAACTACCGCACGTTCCTGCTCAAGAAGTACGGATCACTGGACGCGGTGAACACCGCCCACTCGACCGGCGCCACGGATCTCGGGGACCTGGACGCTCCGCGCCGCTTCGCCGCCTCCCAGGCGTCTGACATTCCTCGCTACGCCGACTGGATCGAGTATCGGGAAACCTACCTGATCGACTCCATGGAGCGGCTCGCCAACATGATGAGGGAGCGCGGTCTCGACAACATCGCCCTCTTCCACAACTACCCGCACCCGCTCGGGCCAGGCGGCGCGGCCTCCGGGTTCACGACGCCCTTCAACATCGCGAAGCTCGAGGAGAAGCTCGACTTCGTCGGCTTCGACATCTACTCGCGCAAGGAACTGTACGGCCACGTGAAGACGGTCGGCAGCTACGTGGTGGGCACCAGCCGGTATCCGTACATCCCCGAGTTCATCGCCGGTGTCTGGCCCTGGTACCTGCACCCCGGAGAGCTCTACGACGAGGAGTTCGTCACCAAGGCGGCGCTCGCCCAGGGCATCAAGGGCTTCAGCCGGTACATGTTGGTGGAGCGGGACAGGTGGCTCGACTCGCCGATCCGACGAGACGGTCGCGTCCGTGAGGATCACGCTGCCATGTTCGGCAGCGCGAACCGCCTGCAGCTCGACGGCGGTTTCGGGGATCTCCGGCGGGAGGCGTCCGTCCTGCTGTTGGCCAACCGCGAGTACGACCGGCTGGAAGCGGCGAGCGTGCTGGTCTCCTTCCCGGGCGACTTCCTCGAGACCCCCTCCGGTTTCTCGGAGTACGCCAACCCACTGACGATCAGCGAGCACACCCTCGGCTTCGACAAGGCGCCGCAGCTCGAGAAGTCGGAATGGTTCGGGGCCTTCCACGCCGCGCTGGCCGGATCCGGCCACGACTTCCTGCTGTCCGACACGTCGCTCGACCCCGCGCGCTGGTCGCAGCACAAGGTCGTCGTCCTCACCACGCTCGACTACCTGGGCTCGGACTTGCAGCAAGCGCTGGTGGACTTCGCCGCCGACGGGGGGACGGTCGTGATCGGGCCGCGGCTGCCCGCCCTGAACAGCGTCATGCAGCCGTGCACGACGCTGGCGGACGCCGTCGCTGAAGGAGCCGAACGGATCGTCCTCGTCGGTTCCACCGACGAAGTCGCGGACGCCCTTGCTCGGGCCTGCTCGCAGGCAGGGGTTCCCGAACTGGGCAAGAGCGATGCGCGACTCGACGTCATCTTGCACAGCGACACCACCAACACCGACCGAAACGTGTTGTTCGTCGTCAACCCGACCGCGGAGCCCATCGACGCAACGGTCTCCACCGGCCGCCCGATGACCTCGGTGACGGAACTGTGGACGGGGCAATCCGCCCAGCCCGAAGGCGACGCGCTCAAGGTGGCTATCCAGCCCTACTCCATCCACATCTACGAGTGCCACACGGCCTGAAAGGAGACTGCAATGCTTCACGGTGATGTGCTGATGGCCGACCTCGACGTCGACCAATGGCGAAACGCCCAAGACCTCGTCCTCAAGTCCGCCAAGGAGGCGAAGCGCCTGATCGTCATGCTCGAGAACGGCGATGTCGTCAAGTGCCGCCACACGACGGGCAGGGCCGTCGAGGACGCCCCGCAGCGGATCCAGAACCTTCACGAGGCCGCCAAGGCCCTGTACGAGGCCAACGCTGACGACACGGACTTCGTGCTGGTGATGGAGCGCGACGCCGCTGATGACTACTTCGCGGCCTTCCAGAACGCATGGACCGCGGACGAGGATCTCGACGTCTACGTCAACCGGACGTACGCCTTGCTCGACGACTTCGCCGACACGATCGTCACCTACCCCTCGCCCGCGCGGGAGACACTGGGGCTGCAGTGGCGCATCGGCGCGAGCCACGACCAGGTGGAGGCCGCCGTGCAGTCGCTGGTCGATCCCGGCTCCACCGTCGTGCTGGCTGTCCACGACGGCAAGAAGCTGTGGACCAGCCTGATCCTCGGCTTCAACTCCAATCTGCAGATCGTCTCGATCGGCACCGCCGACCCAAGCCTGGTCAACATCCACGGAAGTCGTGCGGAGGTTGTTGACCGGCTGGCCCGATTCGCTGAGCAGCGCGGGGCGAGGGTCGGTCTGGTCATCGACGCAACACTCGAGGCCGCTCGCGCCTTCCTTGCTGCCTCCGACAAGTCGGCAGCCCGGGCGCGTCTAGGTGACTCGCTGACGATCAGCGAACGCTGATCCGGCGTGGGGGGCCCGGCTAGCTCATGCCGAGCCCCCCACAAGCGTGCCTACCCAGGAACATCTTGCAGCTCGATCGCCAGGGCAGCGACGTACCGAGCGTGCCGTGGCTCCGGTGGAACCGCTTCGTGACCGGTCCTTCTCGCGCACGCGGGCGGGGGATGGCCGGTGAGCACGGGCACCTGTCAAGGGCCAGTTTGTTTGAAGGTGCCGAGGCCGCCGGCCCACACAGGGCCGAGCCGGGCAAAGGACTCAATGTCAGCGAGCACGTCGCCGGGATCGTCCGCGTCCCCCGAAGTTGGTGGAGTTCGCCCTCTGCCGACGCTCTGAGGCTGCACATACACCACCAGAGCGGCGCGGCATCCACTGTGGCTGTCGGCCCGGGAAAACTGAAATTGCCGCGCGGGCACCGGGGATGTCGGTTCAGATTCCCGAGGCCGTCATCCGCCGGATCATCTGCGTGGTTCGCGGCCCGGTGCCGGGCGGGTCGAGGCCGCAAACGTCTGCTCGTACAGGCGTTGGGAGCGTTGCAGAACTGGGTCAGCGACAATCTCCAAGGGGACCCATGGAGCGTCGTCCATACGCGAGGAGAGCTCGTCCCTGATCTGGTCACGCGCTCGTTGGATGCGTCGGCGGGCGGTGCTCTCGGATACCCCGATGTCCTCGGCGATCGCGTGGGTCGGGTAGCCGTGCATTGACTCCACGAGCGGTTCCCGCAGGGTCGGGGGCAGCTGCTCAACCGCATGCGCGATGATCTTGATGGCCTCCCTTTGCTCGATGCTGGCGTCGGGGCCTGGCGCGCGGCTCGCCGGCTCAATTCCGCCGAGGGCCACGGTGGTTGGTCGAGTGCCACCGTTGCGGCTCCGCGTTCGGACGACACCGGAGTCGTCGACGCCTCGCCAACGACTGTGCTCGAGCGTTGTCCACGCGTACTTGGGCCAACGCTCGGGGCTGGTCCGCAGGGGGTCGAACAGGTGGGCGGCGCCCATGAGTTCGACGAGCATCTGGCCGCGAAGGTCCGCGGCATTGGGAACGCCTCTGGTCTGGGCGTAGGCCATGGGGATGACCGAGGCGACCAGGTCGGTGACCGCCTGCCGGCCCTCGACGACCAACTGCGGCCAGTGGGCGGGGTCGATCCCGCGTAGGATCTCGGGCGGATGGGCCACATCGCCGGACGCTGCGGCGACGCCCAGGTCCCGGGCGCGGCACAGCGCCAGGATCGTGTCACCGTCGAGAGCGGTTCCGAGCTTGATCGACGGCTCTCCCAGACTGGCCGAAGTCTCGGCTGACAGGCGGCGTTCCCGGACGGCTGCAGGCGCGGGATCCGCAGGCCTGTCAGTGGGCAGGGAACCGGGCGGGGCCGGGGGACGCAGTATCCCGGCTCTTCCCAGATGAGGGTGTAGCGCACGTCGCGCGGCGGGCCGGCGCGTCGGTGGCCGGATAGAGGTCGAGGTCTCCCGAGGATGAGAGCTCCTACACACTCAGCCCGAAAGACCT
>JBDHZQ010000083.1:0-11082 GCA_039811945.1 Propionibacteriaceae bacterium | reverse complement strand
GTCGGCAAACTCCTCCAAGTTCAACAGACCGTCGACGTCGATCGAGTCGGTGGAGCTGATGATCGGCTGGCTCACGATGTCGTACTCGTCCTGGATCTCCCCGATCAGCTCCTCGACCAGGTCCTCCAACGTCACGATGCCCGCCGTACCCCCGTACTCGTCTCGCACGATCGCCAAGTGGGCATTCGTGCGCCGCATCTCGGTAAGCGCGTGCAAGACCTTCACGGTTTCGGGGAGGGCAGTGACCGGGCGCACCAGCGTCGACACGTGGGCATTTCGAGTCACGGGATCCAGATCCATGAGGTCTCGTACGTGCAGGAACCCGACGATCTCGTCGACCGTGCCGCCCGTGACCGGATACCGCGAGTGGGGGGCTCCCTGAACCTCGCGAATGGCCTGATAGGCCAGCATGTCGCCGGGCAGGAAGTCCACCTCGGTGCGGGGCACCATCACCTCCCGAAGGCTTCGCTCTCCCGCGTCGAAGAGTTCCTCCACGATCTGGCGTTCCTCGTCACCAAAACCCTTCGCGCCGACCACCAGCGACCTGATCTCCTCGTCGGTCACCTGCTCGCGGGCCGCCTTGGGATCGCCACCGAAGACTCGTACGGCGAGGTTGGTCGACAGGTCGAGGAACCAGATCACGGGCCGGGCCAGGGTCGCGAGCATGTCGATCATCGGCGCCAGGGCGAGGGCGAACGCTTCGGCCCGCTGCATGGCCAGGCGTTTGGCCGTGAGCTCGCCGAACACCACCGAGAAGTAGGAGATGACCAGCGTGACGATGATGAGGCCGACCACGCTCGCCGGGCCGGCCGCCATGCCGAGTCGCTCGAGCGGGCCGGCGGCCAGGTGTTCCAGATTGGCCGCGCCGAACGCCGCCGACAGGAAGCCCGACAGCGTGATGCCGACCGAAACCGCAGAGAGGAAGCGGTTCGGATTCGACACCAGTCGGGCCAACGTGGCGCCCCGCTTTCCGCGGGTGGCGAGTTGCTTGACTTGGCTTTCGCGCAACGTGACGAGGGCCATTTCGGCGGCTGCGAACACGCCGGTGATCACGATGAGCACTGCGACGAGGGCAACACTCCAGGCGACGCTGTTCACGCCTGCCTCCTGGGCCGACGTGAACAGGGTTGGTCACTCACCCGCCCTACTGTATCGGCGCTCCTCGACCGCGGCACTGCTCCTCATCCCTCAAGAGCGGCTGTGCCAGGCTGTACCCCGTGCCACTGAACATCTCCGTCATCGGGACCAACTACCTCGGCGCTGCTCACGCAGCCGGCATGGCGGAGTTCGGTCACCAGGTGATCGGCGTCGACATCGACCCGGAGCGGGTGGCGACCCTCAACGCCGGCCGGTCCACCATCTTCGAACGGGATCTGGAGCCGATGCTCGCCCGGCACACGGCCTCGGGACGGCTCCGCTTCACGACCGATTACGCCGAGATCGCCGACTGGGCCGACGTTCATTTCGTGGCTGTGGGTACGCCTGCCGCGCCAGACGGCTCGGCTGATCTGTCGCAGGTCTTCTCCGTCGCCGAGACCCTCGCTCCAGTGCTGACCAGGCCGACACTGATCGCCGGCAAGTCGACGGTGCCGGTCGGAACGGCCATGCGTCTCCAGCGGCGATTCGCCGAACTCGCCCCGGCGGGGACCGGTGTCGAGGTGATGTGGAACCCGGAGTTCCTGCGCGAGGCGTACGCCGTCGCCGACACCCTGCGACCCGACCGGATCGTCTTGGGCGTGCAATCGGAGAAGGCACTCAAGACGATGCGCCACGTCTACGCCATTCCGATCTCCGAGTCCGTCCCGGTCGTCGAATGCGACCTGGCCACGGCCGAACTCATCAAGACCGCCGCCAATGCCTTCCTGGCCCTGAAGATCTCGTTCATCAACGCGATGGCTCAAATGTGTGAGGTGGCCGGCGGAGACGTGGTCAAGCTCGCCGACGCCTTGGGGTACGACAAACGGATCGGCCGGGATTTCCTCAATGCAGGCTTGGGTTTCGGTGGCGGCTGCCTCCCGAAGGACATCGCCGCGTTGGCCCACCGGGCTGACGAGATCGGCGTACCCCAACTGAGTCAGTTGATCGAAGCTGTGGAACACATCAACGAGTCGCAGCGCACCGAAGTCGTGGAGTTGGCCACCCGGACCCTCGGCGGCGAGGCCTCCGGAAAGAGGGTGGCCGTCTTGGGCGCGACGTTCAAGCCCGGCACCGACGACACCCGGAACTCGCCGGCGTTGACCGTTGCGAAAGCCCTGGCCGACCGCGGCGCCGATGTTCGGGTCTACGACCCGCAGGCCGTCGTCCGCGTGCCCGGGATCACCCAGATGCCCAGCATTCTGGACGCGCTCGATGACGCAGACCTCGTGCTCCACTTGACCGAGTGGCCCGAGTTCAGGCAGTTGGATCCTTCGACGCTCGACGGCGTGGTTCGAAACAAGGTCCTGATCGACGGCCGTCTGAAACTGCATCGCGGCACCTGGCAACGGGCCGGGTGGAAGGTGATCCAGCTCGGTCGGGCGGCCACGTGGTGACCGATCTCGCACCCCTGCACACGTTGCCACTAGGTGGAACGGAACCTGTCCGGCTGCTGTGAATGGCTAGATTCGTCGGTCATGACCGCCCAGAAGGCCGAGGCCCTGCATCCGAACCTACGACCCATGTACAGCGAGGTGTTGAAGAGAAACCCCAGTGAACCGGAGTTCCAGCAGGCCGTGTACGAGGTCATGCTGAGTCTCGCTCCGATCGCGGGGAGCCGCCCCGAATATGCCCAGTGGTCGATCTTGTCGCGCATGACGGAGCCGGAGCGGCAGATCATCTTCCGGGTGCCGTGGACCGACGACGCCGGTGTCGTGCAGGTCAACCGGGGCTACCGGGTGGAGTTCAACTCGGCGCTCGGGCCGTACAAGGGTGGCCTCCGGTTCCATCCCAGCGTGAACCTGTCGATCATCAAGTTCCTGGGATTCGAGCAGACGTTCAAGAATGCCCTCACCGGACTGCCTATGGGCGGCGGCAAAGGCGGCTCCGACTTCGATCCGAAAGGCCGCTCCGACGCCGAAATCATGCGCTTTTGTCAGTCGTTGATGACCGAGCTGTACCGCCACGTCGGCGAGAAGACCGACGTTCCGGCCGGTGATATCGGCGTCGGAGGCCGTGAGATCGGCTACATGTTCGGCCAGTACAAGCGCATCACGAATCGCTTCGAATCCGGCGTGATCACGGGCAAGGGCCTGACCTGGGGCGGTTCTCAGGTGCGACGCGAGGCGACCGGGTACGGCATGGTCTACTTCGTCAGCGAAATGCTGAAGGAAATGGGCACCTCGCTCGACGGCAAGCAGGTCGTCGTGTCGGGCTCGGGCAACGTCGCCATCTATGCGATCGAAAAGGTCGTCGAACTGGGCGGAACGGTGGTGGCTTGCTCTGATTCGAACGGGTATATCTACGACAAGCAGGGCATCCGGCTCGACGTGCTCAAGCAGGTCAAGGAAGTCGACCGCGGGCGGCTCAGCGACTACGCCGAGCGCACCGGCGCCCGCCACGTCTCCAACGGGTCCGTGTGGGACACCCCCTGTGACATCGCCTTGCCGAGCGCTACCCAGAACGAACTGAACGGCAAGCACGCCGCCGTGCTGGTCAACAACGGAGTCGCCCTCGTCGCCGAGGGCGCCAACATGCCGTGCACGCCCGAAGCCGTCGACGTGTTCCGCGAGGCCGGCGTTCGTTTCGCGCCAGGCAAGGCGTCGAATGCGGGAGGCGTTGCGACGAGCGGGCTGGAAATGCAGCAGAACGCATCGCGCGACTCGTGGGAGTTCGAAGAGACCGAAGAGCGGCTCCACGTCATCATGCGTCAGATCCACACAGCGTGCGTCGAGACCGCCGAACAGTACGGCCACCCCGGCAACTACGTGGTCGGCGCCAATCTGGCCGCCTACACCCGCGTTGCCGACGCGATGGTCGCCCAGGGGGTCATCTGACGCCAGCTGACCCCCCGCCCGTCACTGCTGGACGATCTTGTCCGCCGGCGGCGGGGTGAACGGCGCCACCGAGTTCCATTCGCTGAAGGCCAACTGCTGCGGGTTTCCGGAATCGTCGTTGACCTCGAGCCGAAGAATGTTGTTCTTTCCGTCGCTCGAAACCCAGAGATTCACGGCCGCACTGGAGGCAACTCGCTCGGAGATCTTGTACGCCTGCGTGCCGTTCAGGTCGACCTTGTCCACCTTCAGGTTGAGCTTGTCCACGACGCCGAACGATTCCTTGCTCAACGAGTCGAACAAGGTGCCCAGCGAGAAACTGGGCGGAGTCTGCGACTGGCGCGTGACGTACTTGCCGACCAGTTGCTGAGCCTGAGCTTGGGTCGCTCCCTGTTTCGTCCAGAAAGCCGCGTCGGCGGTGATGTAGTCCGTACCGCCGACCGTGACGATCTCGGCGTGCGTACCGTCACTGGTCATCGCCACGCGTTGGTTCGTTCCGTCTCGGGTACCGGCCATGTCGACCGTCATCGGTGTCCCGTTGGACACCACCGAACCGGTGACGTGGGCGCTGGTCGCCGCGGACAGCGACGCCTGGGTGCTGGTCCACAGTTCCTCGGCGCTCGGCATCTTCGCTTCGGCCGCCTGGCTGGGAGACGAGGTGGTCGTCGTGGCTGCTCCGCAACCTGAGACACCGAGGGCAAGTGAGAACGTCAACGCGGCAGCGGCGATTCGCCGTCGAAGAGGGGTCATCGTGAAGTCTCCTTGTTTCGAGTGGGGGATTCGGGAGTTCGCAGGAAACCTAACGCAGCGAGGGTCCGCGGGAGTGCAGCTCCAGGCGACGACCGTGTGACGCGAGACCAGGCAGGTCAGGCGAGCGCCTTCTGCAGGTTCTCGTCGATCGCAGCGAGGAACTCCTCGGTCGTGAGCCACCCCTGCTCGGGACCGACCAGCAGGGCGAGATCCTTCGTCATCTTGCCGGACTCGACGGTCTCCACACAGACCCGCTCGAGGGTCTCGGCGAACGCGGTCACGTCGGGCGTGCCGTCGAGCTGGCCACGATGCTTGAGGCCGCCGGTCCAGGCGTAGATCGACGCGATCGGGTTGGTCGACGTGGGCTTTCCTTGCTGATGCATCCGGTAGTGACGGGTGACCGTACCGTGGGCGGCCTCGGCCTCGACCGTCTTTCCGTCGGGCGTCATCAGCACGCTGGTCATCAGTCCGAGTGACCCGAAGCCCTGCGCCACTGTGTCCGACTGCACGTCACCGTCGTAGTTCTTACAGGCCCACACGTACCCGCCCTCCCACTTCAGAGCGGCGGCGACCATGTCGTCGATCAAGCGGTGTTCGTACGTCAAACCCGCCGCCTCGAAGTCCGCCTTGAACTCCGAGTCGTAGATTGCGGCGAAGATGTCCTTGAACGCCCCGTCGTACGCCTTGAGGATCGTGTTCTTGGTCGACAGGTACACCGGGTAGTGACGCTGCAGGCCGTAGTTGAGCGAGGCCCTCGCGAAATCCTCGATCGAGCGGTTGAAGTTGAACATGCCCATCGCGACACCGCCGTCGGGGCCGTACTTCGCCACCTCGAACTCCATCGGTGCCGAGCCGTCCTCGGGGGTGTAGGTGATCGTGACCGTACCCGCACCCGGCACCTTGAAGTTCTGGGCCTTGTACTGGTCGCCGTGGGCGTGACGGCCGATGATGATCGGCTTCGTCCAGCCCGGCACGAGCCGCGGAATGTTGGAGATGATGATCGGCTCGCGGAAGATGACGCCGCCGAGAATGTTGCGGATCGTGCCGTTCGGCGACTTCCACATCTCCTTCAGCCCGAACTCGGCGACCCGCGCCTCGTCGGGGGTGATCGTCGCGCACTTCACGCCGACCCCGTGCTTCTTGATGGCGTGGGCTGAGTCGATGGTTACCTGGTCGTTCGTGGCGTCCCGGTGTTCGATCCCGAGGTCGTAGTACTCGAGGTTGACGTCCAGGTACGGATGGATCAGACGGTCCTTGATGAACTGCCAGATGATCCGGGTCATCTCGTCTCCGTCGAGCTCGACGACCGTACCGGTGACCTTGATCTTCGCCATGTCAGCGTTGCCTCTCTCGCGCCTGGTGCTGGCCGCAACGCTAATGCACCGGGTAGGGCGGCTGCATGACGCGCCGTTCCGGGAAGTGCGACAATGACCGGCGTGGATCTTCGGTCGCAGCAGTACCACGCCGTCGTGGAGCGCATCCTGACGCCCGGCGAGACCCTGGTCATGATGCCCGACGCCTCCTACATCGTCGGCCCCGAGACCATCGCCGAGTCGCCGGTTCCCACCCCTGGCCCGGCCTCACCGGAACGGATCCAAGCGACCAAGAACGCGTTGACGTACGGCGAAGCCGTCGTCGGCGAGCCCGGCTCCCTCGCGGTCAGACTGCGCACCGCGATGAACGAGGTGGCGTTGGGCGGTCGAGACGGTGAACTCGTGCTCACCGATCGGCGGATGCTCGTGCTCGACAAACTGATCGCTCCGGCGACCGTCATCTGGGAATGCCGGCGCGACGAGATCGCCGCGGCCAAGGTGACGCCCGGGCTGGGCTATGCCGGCCGTACCTGCATTGCGTTCACCGACGGCTCCGGCATCGCCTTGTTGCTCAGCATCGTGTTCCGGGCCCCGGCGCTGAAGTTCGCCGACGAACTCAACCGCCAGTCGGCAGCCCTGTAGCGGGTTTCAGCACGATCTCCTGCCCCGGCCTGGCTTGCGCCAGTGCGTCGGTCGACGCTTCCGTCAGTACGGCGACCACGGGATAGCCGCCGGTCGTCGGATGGTCCGGCCCGAAGACGACCGGCTGGCCGTTCGGGGGGAGCTGGACCGCTCCGCGGACGAGACCCTCGCTCGGCAACTCAGTCCTCGAGTGTCGACTGGACCTTCGGAGCGGTTCGCCTTCCAGCCGTACCCCCACCCGATTCGAGGTCGACGACACCCGCCATGGGCCTACGAGTCGCGTCACGTCGGCCAGCCAATCCACCCTCGGCCCCGGCAGCACGTGCAACGTCAGCCGGTCGCGACCCGGCGGCGAGACAGGTACGGTCGCGGGCAACGCCGGAACCCGCCGAACCGGGCGGCCGATCGGCATGAGGTCCCCGGCGACCAGAGGCTCCGGGCCCAGCCCCGACAGCGAATCGGCGCTCCGGGAGGCGAGCGTCTGCCGTACCTCGAAACCGCCATCCACCGACAGATACACCCGCAACCCGTCGACCGCCGCGGGGATCGACAACGTCTCCCCTTCGGATAGGTAGAACACATTCGCGTAGTCCACGGGCCGACCGCCGGCCGTCACCGTCGAGAAGCCACCGGTCACGACCGCCCGCACGTTGGCCAGCGCCGTCGCCTCGAACGGCCCGACGGTGATTTCCAGACCGGCCGCCCCGACCGGGTTGCCGAGCAGCCGCTGGCCCAGGGCGTGGGCGGCGCGATCGAAGGCTCCCGACTCGCTGACGCCGAGGTGGGCGTGCCCGGGACGGCCCAGGTCCTGGGTCGTCGTGTACGGCCCGGGCCGCACGACCCGCAGCATCCGGCCGGTCATGTTCCGACCTCACGGAAGGTCACGGTCATCCCGGGCCGCAGCAGTGCCGGCGGCACGGCAGTGGCGTCGAACAAGGTGACGGTCGTCCGTCCGATGAGCTGCCACCCTCCCGGAGAGCTGCGCGGATAGATGCCGCTGTACGGCCCAGCCAGACCCACACTGCCCGCAGGTACGGCTGCACGCGGCTCCGCGCGTCGCGGCACGTGAAGTCGAGGATCGCCGTTGACCAGATAGGCGAAACCCGGGGCAAAGCCACCGAAGCCGACCGTCCACGGCGTACCCGTGTGAGCAGCCACCACCTCCTCGCTGCTCAATCCGACCAGGGCGCCCACCTCGGCCAGATCCGGCCCGTCGTACGTGACGCCGATCTCGATCGAATCACTGGCGCTGTGCCCGGCCGTCCGGCCCGGCCGGAGACGCTGGATCGCTTCGACGACGCCCGCCAACCGTTCTGCGGTGGCCGCGGTGACCAGGAGCGTCCTCTCGCCGGGTACGACATCGTCGACGTGGGTCAGCCGTGCCGCGCGGATCGCGTGGTCCAGCGCGAGGACCTCCTCGATGCCGGCCAGTTCGAACAGCACGGCGCGTTCTCCGTACGCCAACCACCTCATGCGAGGGCCCTCACCTCGATGCCGGCCGACTCCAGGGCAGCTCGTGCGACCCGGGCGAGCTCGACGGCCCCCGGCGTGTCGCCGTGCACGCAGATCGAGTCGGCGGCCACGCGCACACGAGTCCCGTCCACCGCGATCACTGTCTGGTCGCGCGCGAGCAGCACCACCCGCGAGGCGATCAGTTCGGGGTCGGTGATGACCGATCCGGGCTGGGACCGTGGTACGAGCAGACCGTCCTGGCCGTAAGACCGATCCGCGAACGCCTCGGTGAAGACCCGCAGCCCTGCCGCCCGGGCGAGGTCGGCGACCATCCCTCCCGCGACGAGCAGAGCCAAGCCCTCGTCGTACGCCCGCATCGCCCCCACCAGCGCCGAGGCCTGTTCGGGATCGTGCGCAACGCGGTGATAGAGGGCTCCGTGGGGTTTGACGTACGACATCCTCGCCCCCGCCGCCCGGCAGCAGGCGTCGAGCGCGCCGAGCTGCAGGAGCACCGCCGCCTCCAGCTCGTCACGGCTCATGGCCATCTCCCGCCGCCCGAATCCGACCAGGTCGGGGTAGCTCGGGTGGGCTCCGATGGCGACGCCCCGCCGGGCGGCGGATTCGCACGTACGGCGCATGGTCACCGGATCGCCGGCGTGGAATCCGCACGCGATGTTGGCACTGGTCACGACGTCGAGCATGGCTTCGTCGTCGCCCATCCTCCAGGCGCCGTACGACTCCCCCAGGTCGGCATTCAGGTCCATGGTGCGGTTCATGGTTGCGGCCTCGCGTTGCTGAGGTGCATCACGCCGGGCTCCCCATGTCACACACCCTTCACGATCAGGTCGGCCCGAAGGTCAGGGCGCCGCTCGGCGAGATAGGCCTCCTCGCGGGGCATCCAGTTGGTGGACCAGCACGCCCAGCGCGCGCCACCCTCTCGCTGCCGGGCTCGATCGATCCGGAGGTCCCGATCCACGTCGACCCAGACCCGCACGGTCCACGGCACAGCGACGGCGTTGTCGATCACGTGGACGCCTTCGACCACCACGGGACTGTGCGGAGACACAGCCAGTTCCTCGCCGGGGTGTGCGCTGGTCCAATGCCACCGTCGATAGCGTCCTTCGCGCCCGGCCAGCACCGGCGCGTACACCTCCGTCACGAACCGTTCGTGCTCCCACAAGGGGCGGCCCGCCCGTGACAGGTCGTCGGCGTGGACGAGTTCGGCCCCCAGGGCCGTCGCCAGCCGGGTCGCGAACGTCGTCTTGCCGCTGCAGGACAACCCGTCGATCCCGACGAAGCCGGGCTGACCGGAGGGTACGCGCTCACGTAGGAGTCGCCGTACCTCCTCGATCGCCTCGTCGCTGTGCATGCCGCCATCGTGCCAGCCGAATCGCGCTGGCGAACTGCCGACCACGACACTCGCTCCCGCCGTCCTGGGCCGGCCGGGGGTATGAGAGCCTGGCAGTAGCGTCTCCCCCCGCGGACCAGGAGTGATCGAGGAATGACGAGGCCGAGGCTGATCCACGGCGACGTGGGTCGACTTGACCGAGCCGTCTGGGGGCTGATCGTGACGTGGGCGGTGTTGTTCGTGCCGTACATCGCCCGTGCCGGCTTCGTGAGAGACGACCTGGGCTATCTCACCGAGCCTGCCAAGTTCGCCGATTACTGGTCGTTCCAGGCGTGGCTGTCGAGTTCGATCACGATGACGGCGCGGCCGGTTTCTGCGGTGCTGCACGGCGTGTGTTACTGGTTCTTCGGCACGACCGCCTGGCCGTTCCACTTGGTCAACCTGGCGCTGTTCCTCGGGTCGGTGTTGTTGGCGTACGGCGCGGTCCGCAACCTGCTCGGGCGCCCGTTGGGCGTCGTCGTGGCCGTGCTCGCGATCGTGTACCCGTGCGCGCCGGCGACGCTGTTCTCGTCGATCATGATGAACTCGAACCTGGCCGGATTGTGCTGGGCCGGTGCCTTGTTGGCAGCCTCCACCGCGCGTCCGGATCGGGTGTCCTGGCGACTCGTCGCCACCACCAACGTCCTGTTCCTCATGTCGACGTTGTCGTACGAGTCGTTTATCCCGCTCTCGGCCGCAGTCGTGTTGGCGGCGTACGCGCGCTGGCGCGAGATCCCGAGAGTTCGGCGCCTCGTGAGCAGTGCGCTGACGGTCGCGCCCGCGTTCGCAGTCGCCGCGATCTATCGGTTCTGGTTGGAACGGCTGATCTTCGACACCTCCTTCAGACGCGCGCAGCTGCCGCAGGATGGCCTCGTCGGTGGGAGCGTCCGGGCGCTCACCAAGGGCAGCGAGGTGGCCTTCCTCGACTCGATCCGGCTGTCACTCGACGCCTTGGGGCGGTGGGGCGAGATCCCGTTCTGGTACGACACCCTCCTCGTGCTGGTTGGCATCGGCTGGGCCCTGGTCATCTATCGGATCCTCCCAACCCGCGGCGAGAGGCTGACTGCCGGCGCGAAGCCGGCCTGGGTGCTGGTCGCCGCGGTGGTCCTCTACCTGCTGGAACTGGCGATCTTCGTCGGGTTCGAGCCGTCGTCGGCAGGCTTCCCCAGCCGTACCCAAGGCGGCGTGCAGTTCACCTGGGCGTTCGTCGTGGCGGCTGGCTTCTTCTGGGTTCGACACGTCGGGTCCCGCGTCTGGCAGGCGATGGCAGCGGTCGGGTTGGCGGCGACGGTGTGGCTCGCCGGGGTAGCGATCGTCGTCGAGGCCGACGCGTGGGTCGCGGCCGATCGCTTCAACGTGTCGGTCCTCGACAAGCTGGAGGCCACGATCGACCATTCCGAACTCGCCGAAGCAACCGCGTTCACGTTGGTGGTCGACGTCCCGGTCACATTCCCGGGCCAGTTCAACGGCGAGCCGTCGTTCGGCGAGCCCTGGGACATCGGGCCCGCGCTCGCCCTCCGCTTTCCGGGCAAGACCATCCGGGCCAACGTCCACCAGGAAGGCCGCACGA
>JBDHZQ010000082.1:0-11152 GCA_039811945.1 Propionibacteriaceae bacterium | reverse complement strand
GTACGGCATGGCCGCTCGAGTGGGCGACACGATCTGCGTCATGGACTCCGCCGGACTCACCTGTAGCAGGGCCGATGGCTCCGCGTTCAGAGTGTCGAACGAACACCTCACGTTGCGCCGGGCTGACGGGACCCAGACGGTCGCCACGTCGACGGCCGCCTTCGCCACTCCCACCGGGAACGTCGTGTGCTATGTCGATGGGCGCACGGGCGTGGTGTGTGTGGTGATCAACCCCACGTACAGCCCTCCGCCGAGGCCCGCCGACTGCCACTTCGACTGGCCGGCCCGCGCAGTCCTGACCGACCACGGGAGCTTCGTCTGCGCGAGTGACTCGATGGCCGACCAAGCATCGCTGGAAGGCGCCGGACCCAGCGCTATCCAATCGTGGTGGGACGCCAGCCAGCCGACGGCTCAGGTCCCATCCGGGCTGCAGGCGGTCGTCGCGAAGTACGGCACGACCTTCGTCGCCGGGGCTTACACCTGCCTCGTCAGCCAGAAGAACGTCAGCTGCAAGAACTCCAAGACCGGCGGGGGCTTGGAAGTGTCGCGCGAGGCGTACAGGTTCGGGTGAGCGCCGAGAACTGCCCGACCGAGGCTCGCCTTGGTCGGGCAGTGTGGCGCTGCTGGAGGCGGCCGTCAGGCCCGGGCGGCCGTGAGTCGCTGAGCGCGGAGTTCGTCGATGGCAGGGCGGGGGAGCGGGTCCAGCCCGTACCCGAGCGCCAGTTCCAGCACGTGATCGGCCAGGTCGGGATTGCGGGCGAGAACGGGTCCGTGGGGGTAGGTGCCGATGACCTTGCCGGACTGGGCTCCTTCGGTGCCGTCGTAGCCGTTGCCGACTCCCTTTTCCACCGTGGCCAGGGGTGTCACGCCGGGGCCGAGGCGGGTGAAGCCGCCATGGTTCTCGAAGCCGGTGACCACGGAGGTCGTGCCGTCTGGCCGTACCCAGCGGGTCAGGATCTCCCCGACCGCCCGTTGTGGACCTCGTCGGGTCTCGACGTCGAGCAGGCCGAGACCCTCGACGACCTCGTCGCGCTCGCCGATGGTGAAGGTGGTGCCGCAGATCTGGTAGCCGGCGCAGACGGCGAACAGCGCGGCCCCGCGGTCGAGAGCGCGGAACAGGTTGCCGTCCTTCTTGAGCTCGGTCACCGCCGAGACTTGCGCCAGGTCCTCCCCGCCGCCCAGCAGGTAGACCTGGGCATCGTCGGGGAGCGTCTCGCCGGGTTCGACGATCACCAGCCGGGCGTCGATGCCTCGCCATTCGAGACGCTTGCGCAGGACGGCGGCGTTGCCCCGGTCGCCGTAAATTCCGAGCAGGGACTGGTAGACCAGCACGATCGTGACGCTCATGCGAGGCCTCCGAGTTTGCGAAGCCGCTGGAACGGCGTGTACGTGGCGACCACGTCGACAGGCTGGTCGTGACCGTCGAGTGCGGCGGCGAGGTCGGGGATGACGGTGTGGTCGACTTCGGCGTAGAGAAGCCGTACCGACAAGTCCTGCGCTCGGGGGCCGGTCGCGATGACGTGGCGCCCGGCTAGTTGCTCGTAGTCGACGTCCCACAACCACGACACGTCGCGGCCGTCGGCGGCGGCAGAATCGATGGCCAGGACGACGGTGTCGGTGGAAGCCAGCGGCAGGGATTCGGCCCAGCCGGCGGGGTTCTTGGCGAGCAGGAGGCGAGCTTGGGTCGTACCGAAATTCGCCGTGGCATACCGCCCAGCGGGAGAGGTGACCGTACGCATGCCGCCGATCGCGGTCTCGGGGGCGATACCCAGTTCGCCGGCCGCGGCGAGCGCGCAAGTGGCGTTGGCGATGTTGAAGGAGCCCGGGACACGCAGGTTGAATTCGAACCGTCGCCCGTCAGGGACGACCGCGCCGGTGCCGTCGACGCGATAGTCGGCGGCGGGCTCGGCGAGGTCGCCGGTGGGGCAAGCCCAGGAGGTACGGCCGTTGCCCGCCTCGGTTCGTTGCAGCACCGCGCCGCAGGCCGGGCAGAGCGTCGCGTCTTGCGTCCACTTCTGGGCGGTGTCGACCCAGACGACCCGACGGGCGGTCTGGGCGGCCCAGGTCACCAGCGGGTCGCTCGCGTTCGCGACCACGACGGGGCCCCGGTCACCGGCGGCCTCGAGCGCGTTGCGCCAGCCTCGGCCGAGGGCCTTGATCTCGTGGTGCCGGTCCATCTGGTCGCGGGAGAAGTTGAGGAGGACGAGCACGGCGGGGTGCCCGAGGCGGATGACGTCGGGGACGACGCGTTCGTCGGTCTCCAGGATCGCCACGTCTGCCGATGGCGCCATGGCCAGGGCGGATGCGATGCCGTGGTGAAGGTTCGCGCCGTCGGCGTTCGTGACCACCCGGCCCGGGTCGGCCAGCGATGCCTTCACCGCCGCCGTGAGCAAGTGGGTCGTCGTGGTCTTTCCGTTGGTGCCCGAGACGCTGGCGATGGTGCGGCCCTCGAGCAGATCAGCCAGCGCGGTCGGGGCCAGGCGAAGGAGCAGTTTGCCCCTGATCGACGCGCCTGACCCGCGCCGCGCGAGACGTGAGGCCAGCCCGGCGGCCGAACCTGCTGCCCGCGCTGCTCCGAGTCGCAGCCGTGTGGACAGCGGAAGCCGCGGCGCGGGGCGAGGAACGGTCAGGTCGACGGACATGGCTGCCATTCTTGCGGACTCCTTCCGTTCACCCCGCTTTGTCCCGTCGTTTCCCCCGGGTGCAAGATAGTTCTGTGACAGAGCTAGTACGACAGACGGCGGAACAGTTGTTGGAGGCGGTCGGCCAGTTCCGACGGCGAATGCGCCGCATCAGCGGCGGACCCGAAGGGTTGGCCGGCCACACTCGCGCGGAAGCCGAGCTCATGCGTTGTGTTCGCCGGAACCCGGGTCTCACGGTGACCGAGGCAGCCGAAACGCTGGGGATCGCGGTCAATACCACCTCCACGTTGGTGACGATGTTGTCGAGCGCGGGCCGGCTCACCAGGACTGCGGACACCAGTGACCGTCGGGTCGTACGGCTGACGCTCACGCCCGAGGCCCGGGGGGCCATCGACAGGTGGCGGGACGCGAGAGCAGAAGCGACGATGCGGGCCCTGGAGGGCTTGTCGACCGCGGAGCTGGAAGCACTCGTTCAGGCGCTCCCGGTGTTGGAGAGGATCACGACGTTGGTAGGCGACGGCTCATGACTCATGCGATCGAGATCGAACACCTGACGCATGTGTTCAAGGTCCGCAAAGCTCCAGACCACACGGCTGTCGACGACGTCAGCTTCACCGTCGAGCCGGGGGAGTGTTTCGGGCTGCTGGGGCCGAACGGCGCCGGCAAGACCACGACGATCCGGCTCATGAACACGCTGCTCCCGGTTCAGCACGGTCGCGTGAGGATCTGCGGGTACGACGTCTCGCGCGACGCGATGGCCGTACGGAAACTGCTCGGGTACGTCCCTCAACAGCTGTCGATCGAAGGTGCCCTGACCGGGCGGGAGAACGTCGACTGGTTCGCACGGTTGTTCGACGTACCGCGAGCAGAGCGCCGGGCCCGCGTGGAATCGTCGTTGGACATGGTCGATCTCCTGGACGCCGCGGACCGGCTGGCGTCGACGTATTCGGGCGGCATGGTGCGCCGCCTCGAACTCGCGCAAGCGCTCGTGAACCGGCCGGCGCTCCTGGTCCTCGACGAACCGACGGTCGGCCTCGACCCGGTGGCGCGCGACAGCGTGTGGGAACGGGTGCGAGGCATGCAGCGTGCGTACGGGATGACCGTCATCCTCACGACGCACTACATGGAGGAAGCAGACGAACTCTGCGACCGAGTCGGAATGATGAATCGCGGAAAGCTGTCGGCGGTCGGGAGCTCGGAAGCGTTGAAGGCTCTGGTGGGGCCGAACGCGACCCTCGAAGACGTCTTTCGCTTCTATGCCGGGGCAAGTTTGGATGACGAACAGGGAGGGTTGCGCAGTGTCCGTACGTCACGCAGGACTGCCCGTCGCGTCGGCTAGCGCTCGATGGTTCGACGACGTCCGGACGACGTCGTCGCGGATCGGCACGTTCTGTCTGGTCGAACTGCAGAAGCTAAAGCACGATCGCACGGAGCTGTTCACGCGCGCGATCCAGCCGGTTCTGTGGATCGTGATCTTCGGCACGACGTTCAGCCGCATTAGGGCCATCCCGACCGGAAATCTGTCGTATCTGGCCTATATGGCACCGGGAGTGATCGCCCAGTCGGCGTTGTTCGTCGCGATCTTCTACGGCATCCAGATCATCTGGGAGCGTGACGCCGGAATCCTGGCGAAGCTGCTCGCGACCCCGACGCCCAGGATCGCCTTGGTGGCCGGGAAGGCGTTTGCAGCCGGGATTCGGTCGGTGGCGATCGCCCTGGTGGTGATCGTGATCGTCATTGTCATGCGCGTGCAGATGACGCTGAACCCCCTCAAGTGGCTGGCCGCGTTCGCCGTTGTCATGGTGGGATCGGTGTTCTTCTGCTGCATGTCCTTGACGATCGCCGGAATCGTCATGAATCGGGACCGACTCATGGGAATCGGGCAGGCGATGACGATGCCGTTGTTCTTCGCATCCAACGCCTTGTACCCGATCGAGATGATGCCGAGTTGGATCCAAGTGCTCGCGTTGGGAAATCCGCTGAGTTACGAGGTGTCGATGCTGAGAGGACTGCTGCTCGGACAGCCCACCAACTACCTCACGGACTGCCTGGTCTTGGTCGGCGCCGCCGTGGTGGGCATGGTCGTGGCCAGTTCGCTGCTCGGGCGGTTGTCTCGCTGAGAACTACGTGCTGCCGGCGATCGTGCCGGTGAACCGCCAGTAGAACGCTGCGAACACCATGACGATCCCGATGTTGACCAGCAACCGCTGCCACGGGTGGTCTCTGAAGAAGAGGATGTCGACGCCGACCACCACCGTCGACAGGGCAGCGACGAACAAGACGATCGACAGTGTGCGAGACATTACGTGCTCCCTCCGGATCCACCGCCATCATGTCCATTCTGCGGTGACCGCTCGCGGATTTGCTGTCCGTACGCCATGAGGATTCTGTGAGGATCGTGCTGGGTCGGGGACTCGGGGCCGAATCACGCACCGGTGGTCCGGCCTGACCGGAGCCGACGACGATTGAGCCGGGCGGCCACGACAGACAGTCCTGGACCGGCCAACTCCTCGAGGGCATTTCTACGGCCAGTGATCGCCATCAGGAGTGACTCAGCAGGGCCAGTGACCTCCGGACCCCGACCGTGACGCCAGTCCAAGTCATTCGGCGCCAGCCGAACTCCCCGGGAGAGGTGCCAAGCCGGTAGTTCAGGGCTGCGTACGGCGTCCGTCAAGACGAGGCGCAGGCGATCGGGCGGAATGACGCGCAGCCGGCCCAGGGGGCGGCGGATGTCTTGGTGGTGGATGGTGACATCGAGCAACGCCAGCCTGCCGCCCAGGAGGGTGGCCAGGCCTCGCGGCCGAAGTCGGGCCCGCAGGTGGTCGAGCAGCTGGTCGGGTGACACCGCGGCAAGCTCGCGTACGCCCTCCTGGTTGACGTCCGTGAACCGAGCGTTGACCGCGCGGCGCAGCATGCCGAGCAGCGTGACGTCGTCGAAACTCATCACGTGCGCGACGACGTCTCGGACCCGCCAGCCCTCGCACAGCGACGGCGTCTCCCATTGGTCCGGCGTCAGAGTCGCCAGGAACTCGGCGAGGTCAGTGCGCTCTGCTGTTGTCATCTCGAGACCGTCCACGTCACCACTCCTTACCCGTCAAGTTTGCCTCGCCCGAACCTGGCAGACTGGCCCCGCGTGATGACCAAGGAAACCCAGCGCGCAGAACTGCACAAGACGATTTGGCGGATCGCGAACGACCTGCGTGGCAGCGTGGACGGCTGGGACTTCAAGGCTACGTGCTCGGCATGCTCTTCTACCGATTCATATCCGAGAACCTGACCGAGTTCCTCAACGCTCACGAGCACCGGGCCGGGGTTTCCGACTTCGACTTTGCCCAGGAGCAGGACGGCGACGTCGTCGGCGCTATGGAAGATGTCGTGAAGGAGAAGGTTTTCTTCATCTTTCGCTCCGTCCTGTTCGCGAACGTCCGGGCGACCAGGAATGGAAGGCCTTCGTCTCCGCCCGACGAGCGGTCGAACTTGACGAGATCATCGCGACCGAAGGCCTCAAGCCCACCGAAACGCGCGTCTTCGTCGACAACGCGTTCCGGCAGGGCGGTATCACCGAATCGGGAACCGACCTTGCGAACATCCTTCCGCCCACCTCCCGATTCGGCCGGGGGCAATGGCCACGCAGTGAAGAAAAGGGCAGTGTTGGCCAAGCTGCTCACGTTCTTCGATCGGTACTCGGGGTTGACCTGAAACCGGGAAATCGGAAGTCGTGCGCGGCAGCGTGTGCAACTCGATTCACGCGGTCACCGGCAGCAACCAAGCATGACCGAACCGTGGCTGCTAGATCACTGCCGGCCGGGGCTGGGATCGTCGGTCACCGGGTCGAGCACCTCCAACCCAAGGTTGGCAGCCGCGGTGTTCTGTATGGTGCTGATCGTGTTGTTCTCCGTTGAGATCGCCACCCTGCTCTGGTCGACCGCCACAACACTGTCGGTCCTCCTTCCCCTGATCTTCATGGGCTCGACCATCCTCGGCAACATCCCCGCCGTCGCCGTCGCCGTCGCCGACTTCGACCAGTTCCTGCCTGACATCGCTGGCGGCCATGTCACCCAACGGAACACCGGGCAGGGACTGCTAGGCCCCTGGAACGGACTGGGTGTGCTCGCGTTCTGGACCGCTCTGGCCGCCGCCGGCGGCTACGCCGTCACGAACCACCGGGACGTCTGATGCAGGACAGCCCCGAGCGGAAGCGGCTCCAGGGCAAGTACCTGAGCCTCGGAGTCGGCGAGTGCGCTGCCGTCCTCGTGTTCGCGATCGCGGCGGCCCGCCTCTTCGGCAACCCACTCGAGAATCTCGCGCTGTGGAGCGCGCTCCTGCCCTTACTCGTGATCCTGCTCCAATCCGGCACCTACTGGCTGCTGGCACGGCGCTGGGTCCTTCGCTCCACCATGCCCACCCGGACTGCCCGCACGTACGGCGCCTTCCGAGTGCTCGACCCCGTGCTCCTGCTCGCAGGACTCGGCGGGCTCATCACCTGGTTCCCGACCAACCCCCTCGCCGGCGCCCTCACCATCGCGGTCTGGACCTTCGGCGCGGTCGAGTACCTGAACTACTTCGTCGTCCGCCTCTCCTACCCCGTCACGACGTGGCTGGCCGGCAACGTCGGACGCCGCACACCACGCCTCATCCTCGACATCAGAACCGCCGAACGGTGACTGCGCAGCGAGGACATTCGAAAGCCAACGTGAGACCCACAACCGGATGCTGCTCATCATGACGAGTTCGCCGCCGCACGGGCGACCCTGGAAGACTCGATCGTCTGCTGGCGAATGTCGCCGGCATTGATCGCCGCTGCGACGACGCCAACCGCCGGTTCGGTAACCAAGCGTTCTTCGCCGCGATCGACCTCGATGACGACACCGAACCGCAGGTCACTTACCAGCAGCCGTACGACGCACTGTGCGATCCCGAGGTGCAGGCGAACGCCCTGAACTGGGTCGCCGAGACACAGAAGAGTGCGACCTCGGCCCCGGGCGGTGATCCTCCGGACGAGTCGTAGGCCTCGATGGCGTCAGGTCTCTGGCGTGCTCCAGCCCGAATGGGTCGTCATCGCGAACGTCCGCGGGCTGCTGTCTTCACCCGCGACGCGGCCACCCGCAGAAGGGGAAGTCCATGACCGACGCAATCCGGGCGATGCAACCCCCGAAGGCGCAACCCTTCGCGGCCTGGAACCCGACCCGTGGCACCTGGGAGACAACGCAGCTCGACCCCTACGGGCTCTCGGCGCCGTTCTCAGCGATCTGGCCGACCTGCGGCTGGATGCGCGATGGGTCGGCCTACCGGCTCCCCTTGTCGGCGCTCCTCACCAACGCTTCCGCATCTTCGCCCTCGCCCGGCGCACTGTTCCGCACCCCGCTGGCGACGGACTCCTCGCGCGCAGGGGAAACGCTCGGTCAGGTGCGCGCAAGGCGTGGGACGATCGCGCTGTCGCATCAGATCATCGACTTCGCACTCCACGGACCGGCTGGCTCACCGAACAGGAGAGCCGACTCGGAGACGCTGTGGTCCCTGATCGACGGACAGTTCAGCGCTGGGGACGCTACGCCGACGCCATCGCCCGCTGGGAACACATCACCGGACGGCCTGCGCCAGCGCCAGCACTCCTGAACGACGCCGACGGCCCACGGCCAGCACCAGCATTCGTCGAATGGCTCATGGGCTTGCCCGCAGGCTGGGTCACCGACACCGACGACCTGACGCAGAACCAGCAGATCACCGCACTCGGCAACGGAGTCCTGCCGCTACAGGCTGCGCAGGCACTCGATCGTTTGGAGGCTCTTCACAGAAGGCGCCGTTTGGAAGTCGGCTCAGGTTCCGTCCAAAGCCTTCATGGTCGGTGCGCGGCCAAGTAGCGCTTGGTACTTCTCGGGAGTATCGACCGCTCCGACTATCCGGTCGACGAGTTTCGGCCGGTATACGAACTGCTTGAACGCCGGCGAGTAGACGCAGTAGCCGTCTGACTTCGACAACTGCTCCTTGTCACCGCTCTTGGCCGGGCCGATCTGCCACGCCTTGCGGATGGCGGTGAAGTCGTTGACTCTGAACTTGAATGGAATGCGCTGCTCCACCACAGCCGCAGCCGCCTTGGGCAGCATCTCATCGCCGTGCACTGCTTCGCGGTACTTCTCGGCAACGATCACGCTGCCTTCCTGCCCAAGGAGCGCCTGAAGTTCCTCCTCGCTGAGGTCTTCCTGTCGCACGAAGTTGAGCGCGAGGTCCGCCTCCGTCTTCGGTCCCTTCATCGGAAGCAGCAGGAGGCGGTAGGCGAATCGCTCGTCACTGCGCACCTCGTCGGGAAGACCGACTTGGAACTCGGTGATGAAGCTTGAGACGGCCGCGGGCAGGCCGCGTCGGAGGTTGCGTTGTTCCTCATACCTCGAAGGGCTGAGGGACTGCACGAAGACGGGGAACTTCAGCTCCGAACCCAGCGTCTCGCGGGAGCCGAACCTACGTACGAGTTCCGCCTCGAAGTTGATGATGCAGGCGTGCGCCTCTGCGGCTGTGGCGACCAAGACCGAGTCCTGGAATCGGTGCTCTACGTGATTCCGCAGCCCGACGAAGAACTCGACGTTGGCCCTGATCGGGTCGTTGTCCTTGAACTCATGCCTGAGGCACTGGGTCAGGTCCCAGGTCTTCTTCGAGCCATCCGGGTTTCGTTTGAAGAGCCGCCGCCCGCCTGACTCACGGTAGAGAATTTCCGCCTTGCGGCGCATCCGGTCGGCGTGCAGCAGGTTCTGCCATGCGAGGTGGATGTGGACGATGAAGTCGCTGAAGCTGCGCCGATCACCGGGACGGTTGTAGAAGTCGATCGCCACAAGCGCCTGTCGCCGCGCCTCATCCAGAGTGTGCCTCCATGCGGGTGGCCGCGCCATCCTGGTCAGTCCTCCTCGGTCGATGGCGTCACAGACAAGAGGAAGTGATCAACCATCGCCTTGTCGTTTCCGAATCGAGCCACCGCTACCCTCAGCCCTTCTCGAAGCCGGAGCTGGGATCGAACTTGAGGACGCGGGCGTTCTCGCCGATGGTGCGGACCTCGGACTCGTCGAACCCCCCGGGCTTGGTGGCCTGAATGTCGATGGTGATGTCGAGCCGCGCGCCTGCCCCAGCAAGGCGGTCGATCACCTCGCGGGTCACGTTGCCGATGTCGCGGGCGTAACGGTCGGAGTCGATCTTCACCGATCCGAAGAACCGGGCAAGGACTGCCTCCAGCGCAGACTCGGCCTCGGACGGCTCATCGCCATCGGCTGCCGAACTGCCCGTCCACACGAAGTCAACCGGCTCAACGGCAGCGGAGTCGCCGTCGGTTGTGGAGGCGTTCATCGCAGCCTCACGTATAGCTGCGATCCGGTCAGCATCGGCCTGCTTCTTGGCGCGCTCGGTTTCGATGAGCAGGGTGCTGTCGGTGACCTGAATCCGGGTGTTCGGGTTGGGAGCCACGAGCAGGCTGCGGTAGCGGCCGGTCTCGGCATCCTTGCCCGACGCGATAGCGAACCGTTCGTTGTCGACGAGCACTGCCGAGAGCGACTGTTCGATAGCGCTGTCGAGCACCTCGCGTCGGACGAGTCTGGGCAGGTAGGTGTAGCGGGTGAAGTAGCCCCACAACTCGCCGACGGTGATCTCGCCGGCGTCGCGCCAGAGGGCACCGAGTTCGTGATGCAGGGTCGCCCCGAGGATCGGCGCGCCGAAGTCGGTGACGAGCTGATCCTCGCGCCCGAGCTTGGCGCTGACGCGCTCCGCCAGGGATCGTCCGCCGGAGTCGGGCACCCTGTCGGCGACAAGTTCGAACGGCTTGGTCGGGTCGAACTGCTCGGGGTAGACGGCCCAGACGAAGGTGTCGCGGATGCGGTCGGAGACGGTCTGATCGAGCCGGGACACCCAATCGTCGCTCTGCTTGCGCTGTTGCGCGGACAGGTTGAGGCTATCGCCGGTGGCCTGGACTCGCTTCCAGCCGAGGTAGCTGCGGGTCGCGGCTTCGAGGCTCTCCAGCTCGCTCTTGTCGGCGAGCAGGAAGATCAGCGTGTTGCGGTGGATGCGCTGGCTCGCACCCTTGCGCTCGATAGCGTCACGGACCCATGCGTGCGCGGCCGAGTCGGCGCCGTCCTGCTTGCGTCGGGCGTGCCGCGGGTGCGCGATCACCAGGCGTGTGTCTTCAAGGTCGGGGATGTCGGCGGAGGACGACGGGGCGATGTGGACCCGGTCGAACACACCGCGCACGCGCTCCTCTCCTTGGAGGCGGCGGGTGATCTCGTTCCAGACGGTCTCGACATCCTCGCGGAGCCGCTCGGCGTAGTCGTTCGCGGTCTTGGTGACCGAGGGCTGGGTGTCGAACCAGTAGTGGCCCTGCTCTTCGTAGAAGTAGGTCGAGCGCTGCGCGAGCAGTTCGACGGCACTGCCGAAGTTCCCGAGGGTGTCGCCGGGAACCGCGGTGCCGAGCCAGAGGTACTGCTTGTCGAGCCCTTTGCGGGTGCTCTTGATCCTGGGGGCTGCGCCCATGAAGATCG